>NC_009706.1:3659647-3964618 GCF_000016505.1 Clostridium kluyveri DSM 555 | reverse complement strand
TTTGTATCCTCCAGTCTTAGAAAAATAATTCACAATATATCCACAGAAAATTATAAGTATATTATATTTTTTTGACACATGTGGATAAAAATATTCACATGTGTATAATAATGTGGATATTTTTAGATAAAAAAAGTTATCCACATTATTAACAAAATATATATCAACATTATCAACAGTGAATAATAATAGATAAATTGGGCAATAATGCATATATAGAAATATGTTATACACATAAATTATAAAGTTATACACATACTTATCCACAAGTGTGGATAAGTGATATAAATTATAAATTTATCCACAAGTCCCTATAATATAATATCAAAACATAACTACCTATTCAATAAGTTATCCACAAAAATAAATAAAAATGTTGATATGTGAACTTTTCTATTGAATTCTATACTTTTTAATTTGTATTGACATTGTAACTTAGTGAATATATAATTTAATAGTGAAACTTTAGGATGGATTTAGTATTTTTACTGTAAATGTATTTAAAAAGCTAGGTTTTTGTTTTTAATATTCAGTTTCGGAAGTAATTATGCTTATTGAATTTTATAATGTTAAATAAATGTTATTAAACTTGAAGAAAGGAGTTGTGTGGATTATGTGGATGACTTATCAGCCAAAAAAGAAGCAAAGAAAAAGAGAGCATGGCTTTAGAAAGAGAATGAGAACTCTGTCAGGAAGAAATGTTATTAAGAGAAGAAGACAAAAAGGTAGAAAAAGATTAACAGCATAAGGCCGCTTTTGTGGCCTTTTTCTGCAAGCAGAAAAAAGGAGCAAAGACAGATGGATGTTTATAGGATAAAAAAAAATGCAGAATTTAGGGCTGTATATAAAAGGGGAAAATCTTTTTCTAATAATTTGTTAGTATTATATGTATATATGAATAGAAAGAATGTAAATAGATTAGGTGTATCGGTAAGTAAAAAAGTAGGTAAAAGTGTTGTTAGAAATAGAATTAAAAGATTAATTAAAGAAAGTTTTAGACTAAATAGCGACTATATGAAAGTTGAAAATGGATACGATTTAGTATTTATAGCTAGAAAAGCATCTAACGGAAAAAGTTATGTGGAGATAAATAATTCTGTGAAAAATTTAATTAAAAAAGCAGGTTTGTATAAGTGAAAAAGTTTTTAATTTTTTTAATCAAAGTATATAGGAAATACATTTCCCCTTTAAAGGTACCTTGTTGCAGATTTTATCCTACTTGTTCACAATATGTATTGGAAGCTTTACAAAAACATGGTATTATAAAAGGTGGATTTATGTCTATAAAGAGAATATTGAGGTGCAATCCATTTTGTAAGGGTGGATATGACCCAGTTAAATAAATTTCAGGAGGAGTAAAGTTTTGCAATATCTAAATAATGCTTTTGTTCAGTTTTTTGAGTTTTTACATCGTAACGTGACTTCACTTATACCTAATCAAAATATATCTTATGGTATAGCAATAATTTTAATGACTTTAATAATTAGAATTATAATACTTCCATTAGGTGTAAAACAGTTGAAGTCTTCACTTATAATGAATGAAATTCAGCCAGAAGTTAAAAAGTTGCAGGAAAAATATAAAAAAGATCCACAAAGAGCTCAACAGGAAATGATGAAATTATATAAGGAAAAAGGTGCTAGTCCTTTCAGCGGATGTTTACCACTTCTTATTCAATGGCCTATTTTAATTGCCCTCTACTATGTTTTTAATAATTTATCTGGAATAAATGGTGTTAGTTTTTTATGGATAAGTGATTTAGCTAAAAGAGATATATTCCTTGCTATTTTATCTGGAATAACTACTTATTTATCTACATATTTTATGATGTCTTCAAATAATAGTGAACAGGCCAAACAGACACAAACTATGAATATAGGAATGTCTGGGTTTATGGTATTTATGAGCTTGGGATTCAAATCTGCATTGGTATTGTATTGGGTTGTTAGTAATTTGATTCAAATAGCACAAACTTTAGTTATAAAGAGGATTGGAAGCAAGAAGAACACTAGTCCTAGTAAAGCTTAGGGGGTGGCTGCGTATTATGAAAATTATAGAGGTTACCGGAAAAACTGTTGAAGAAGCAATTAAAAATGCATTACTGGAATTAAGAGTTGAAAGAGATAAAGTTGAAGTTGAAATATTAGATCCAGGCAACAAAGGTTTTTTGAACTTTATAGGGGTTAGGCCCGCTAAAATAAAAGTTAAGGTAAAAAGAGACTACATAAAAGAGGCAAATATATTTTTAAAAAATATTCTGCAGTGTATGAAAGTAGAAGCTGAAATACAAATTAAAGAGAATAATGATGTTATAAAAATATATTTAACTGGTTCTGATATGGGAATACTTATTGGTTATAGGGGAGAAACATTAGATGCCATTCAATATCTTATAAGTCTTGTAGTAAATAAAAATCATGATATGGAATATAAAAGAGTTATTTTAGACACAGAAAATTATAGATTGAAAAGAGAAGAGACCTTAAAAAGACTTGCAAGAAGAGTTGCTGAAAAAGTTAAAAGGACAGGTAGAACTGTAAAATTAGAACCAATGAATCCCTATGAAAGAAGAATAATTCATTCTTCACTTCAAAATGATTTTTATGTAAATACCTATAGTGAGGGTCAAGAACCTTTTAGAAGAGTTGTAGTAGATTTTAAGAAATTCTAAGAAAGCCTAAAGGCTTTCTTTTTTTAAATCTATAAAAGTTATATAATTTTATTTGGAGGAAACTAAAATTATGTTAGAATTTGATACAATAACAGCTATTGCTACCGTTTTAGGAGAAGGTGGTATATCTATTATAAGAATTTCAGGAGAAAATTCTCTCAGCATAGCTAATAGTATATTTAGAGGAAAAAATCATAGAGACTTATTAGATATAAAACCTTATTCCATGAGATATGGTTTTATAATAGAGAAAGATACTGGTGAAATATTAGATGAAGTGCTTGTAAGCTTTATGAAAGGTCCTAAAAGCTATACTGCTGAAGACATAGTAGAAATAAACTGTCATGGTGGAGTATTAGCCACAAGAAAGGTAATGGAAGAAGTTATTAAAGCAGGTGCTAGACTTGCTGAACCTGGCGAATTTACAAAAAGGGCATTTTTAAATGGAAGGATTGATTTAAGTCAGGCAGAAGCAGTAATTGATATAATTAGGGCAAAAAGCCATATTTCAGTGAAATCGGCTGTACAGCAATCACAAGGCAAAATTTCTAAAGAAATTAATTTATTAAGAGAAGAACTTTTAGAGATAATTGCACATATAGAAGCTACTGTCAACTATCCAGAAGAAGATCTGGAAGAGATGACTTCAGATCAGATTTACTTAAAGATAAATAAAATATTAGATGAAATAAATTATATATTAAGTAATGCAGAAGAAGGAAAAATAGTTAGAGAAGGATTGAGTGTAGTAATTGTAGGAAAACCTAATGTGGGAAAATCATCTTTATTGAATTCTTTAATTGAAGAAAATAAAGCTATAGTTACAGATATACCTGGTACAACTAGAGATGTTATAGAAGAGTATATGAATATAGGAGGAATTCCTATAAAAATAGTTGATACAGCTGGTATAAGAAAAACTGATGATATAGTAGAAAAGATAGGTGTTGAAAAGTCTAAAGAAAAAATAGATGAATCGGATTTAGTTATATTAATGTTGGATTCAAGTAAAGAGTTAGATGAAGAAGATAAAGAAATAATAAATTATGTAAATCATAGAAAATACATTATTTTATTAAATAAAACTGATATAGGTGATAAAATAGATTTAAATGATATTTGTAATTTAAATTCAAGATTTATAATAAAAACCTCTATTAAAAATGGAGAAGGTTTGGATAAAATCAAGAATTGTATTAAAGAGTTATTCTTTAAAGGAGAAATTAAGTCAGAAGATTTGTTTATAACTAATACTAGACATAAAGAAGGACTAATTAGAGCTAAGGAAAGTTGTATTGAAGCCCTGCAAACATTAAAAAGTACTTTATCTATAGACTTAGTGTCTATAGATATAAAAAATGCGTGGATTAATTTAGGAAAAATAACTGGTGATACTTTAGAAGAGGATATAATAGATAAAATATTTTCACAATTTTGTTTAGGAAAGTAGGTAATTAGAGTTGGAGTATTTTTCAGAAAGATATGATGTAATAGTTATAGGTGCAGGTCATGCTGGATGTGAGGCAGGACTTGCTGCAGCTAGAATGGGTTGTAGAACTTTAATGTGCACAATGAATTTAGATAGTATAGGATTTATGCCATGTAATCCTAATATAGGGGGAACTGCTAAGGGACATTTAGTAAGAGAAATAGATGCTTTGGGTGGAGAAATGGGTGTAAATATTGATGCTACTTTTATACAGTCAAGAATGCTTAATACTTCTAAAGGACCTGCTGTGCATTCATTAAGGGCACAAGCAGATAAGAGAAATTACTCAGGAAGAATGAAAAGTGTACTTGAGAGACAGCATAATTTAGATTTAAAACAATTAGAAGTGGTAGGTATAAGAATTGACAATGAAGGTAAAGTTTGTGGTGTTATAACCAAGAATGGGGCGTATTTTGAAACAAAAACTATCGTTCTATCTACAGGAACTTATTTAAAAGGTAAGGTAATTATAGGCGATGTAAGCTACAGTTCAGGTCCAAATGGATTTATGCCAGCTAATGATCTTTCACAGAGCTTATTGGATTTAGGTATAGAAATTAGAAGATTTAAGACAGGTACACCAGCCAGAGTAAATAGACGCAGCGTGGATTTTTCTAAAATGATAGAACAACCAGGTGATAAGAGAATAGTTCCTTTTTCTTTTATGAGCGAGAATTTAGATAGAAAACAAGTATCTTGTTATTTAACATATACTACAGAAAATACCACAAAAGTTATAAGAGAAAATATAAATAGATCTCCCCTTTTTAATGGGTCCATTAAGTCAGTAGGGCCAAGATATTGTCCTTCTATTGAAGATAAAATAGTTAGGTTTCCAAATAAGGAAAATCATCAAATATTTATTGAACCTGAAGGCGAAGATACAAATGAGTTATATGTAGATGGTGCATCTACATCAATGCCTGAAGATGTTCAGATTGCTATGTATAGAACTATAATAGGGCTTGAAAATGTAGAATTTTTAAGGACAGGATATGCTATTGAATACGATTGTATAAATCCACTGCAATTAAGACCTACATTAGAATTTAAAAAAGTTGAAGGGTTATTTGGGGCAGGTCAGTTAAATGGAAGCTCTGGATACGAAGAAGCAGCATCACAGGGCATAATTGCAGGTATTAATGCCGCCCTTAAAGTTAAAGGAAAAGAACCTTTTATCTTAAAAAGATCTGATGCTTATATAGGAGTCTTAATAGATGACTTAGTTACAAAGGGAACAGAAGAGCCTTATAGAATGATGACATCCCGTTCTGAGTACAGGCTTATACTTAGACAAGATAATGCAGATTTGAGACTTACAGAAATGGGATATAAAATAGGGTTAGTTACTAAAGAAAGATATGATAAATACCTAGAAA
The DNA here is from genome assembly GCF_000016505.1 of Clostridium kluyveri DSM 555. Taxonomy (NCBI): domain Bacteria; kingdom Bacillati; phylum Bacillota; class Clostridia; order Eubacteriales; family Clostridiaceae; genus Clostridium; species Clostridium kluyveri. The sequence continues at coordinate 3,959,078 of NC_009706.1, read as the reverse complement.
GAAAAAATAGTATAGAAACTGAAATAAAAAGAATAAAGAATCTTTATATAACACCTAAGAAAGAAGTAATTGAATTTTTAAATTCATTGGGTTCATCTGAATTGAAAAAAAGTATAAGTTTATATGAATTGATAAAAAGACCAGAACTTGATTATTTTAAGCTTCAGCTGCTTGATATGGATAGACCTGAATTAAATGAAGATGTTCAAGAAGAAGTAAATATCATTTCAAAATATGAAGGATATATAAAAAAGCAGCTAGAGCAAGTTCAACAGTTTAAAAAATTTGAAAATAAGTTTATACCTGAAAATATAGACTATGATGAAATTAAGGGATTAAGAATAGAAGCAAATCAGAAGTTAAAGAAAATACGACCTATAAGTATAGGTCAAGCTTCTAGAATTTCAGGAGTTTCACCAGCAGATATTTCTGTTTTATTAGTTTATCTGGAGAAAAAACATAGAGAAAAACTTTTATAAAATAACAATTTTGGAGAAAATATTATGGATTATTTTGAGATCATGGACACTGTATGTAAAGATTTAGGACTGAATTTTAATCAAGAAAAGTATAATAAGTTTATTAAATATAAGGATATACTTAAATTATGGAATGATAAGATGAACCTCACTGCTATAGTAGATGATAAAGATATAATTAAGAAGCATTTTATAGATAGTATCAGAGTATTTAAATTTTTGCCTTTAAAAGATGCTAAAAGTATCATTGACGTAGGAACTGGCGCAGGATTTCCAGGCATACCTATAAAAATAATTAAACCAGAGGTAAAACTTATACTTTTGGATTCTTTGAATAAAAGAATAAAATTTTTAAACCAAGTGGTCTTAAGTATAAAATTAAATGATGTAACATGTATACATGGAAGAGCAGAAGATTGTGCGAGAAAAATAGAGTATAGGGAAAATAATGATGTTGTAGTATCAAGGGCTGTGGCTAATTTAACAGTTTTAAGTGAATTTTGTATTCCTTATATAAAAGTAGGAGGATATTTTATAGCAATGAAAGGGCCTTCTGTTGAAGATGAGATTACAGAAAGCAAGAATGCAATTAATATTTTAGGTGGTAAAATTGAAGATATAATAAAAGTTGAAGATGATGAGTTCAATCATAATTTAGTAGTAATAAAAAAGATAACACATACTTCTGATAAGTATCCAAGGAAAGCAGGTATTGTATCTAAGAATCCATTAAGGTAACTAAATTTTAAAAAATCTTTAGGAGAACTTATTAATAAAGAACTGGATAATATTAGTTGATAATTATAATTCTTAAAAAGTAAAATGTTTCACGTGAAACATTTTACTTTAATTTTTTGTATTTTCAACTTGATAGTGTACATTTTAAATTGATGGATAAAATTATAAATTTTATATGTACTTTGCTATAAATAAAAGAATTTATAGCAAAAACTCTTTTATTATTGTAAATAAAAATATATAATTAAAAATAAGAAAATAGAAAACCTAGAAAGGGGGAACTTAAATGAAAATAATATCCATATTTAATCAAAAAGGCGGCGTAGGTGTGCGTCCGTAATGGGTTATAAAAGAATGCTGATTAAATACAGCCAAGGTTACAACGATACCTTGTTAACCAATAGACTTACCTAAGGATGGAAACACCAAGGGAACAATAGCATGTCTATTAAAGCATATAGTTTCTAAAGATGGTTGAGATACTGATATGCAAGGTTAGGATATGATAAGGTCAAGGCTGGATTGCTTGAATTCTAGTTTCTTAGCTCTAACTGCCGAGGTTTACGAAAACCATTTGAATACGTAAACGGAATATTTAAAAATAAAATTTTACCTGTGTTTTATTAACGTTGTAGATATTCCCAACATCTTATTATGGGGTGTACGAGAAACGAACAGAAGACCTAAGTCATATTATCGCTTTTATTAATCTAAACGGAGATAGTCTAAGGTGGAATATTTTAATTACTGTGAATTGAAAAATTTTAAATATCCATTATGACTACGGAACCTTCATAGTAGTCCGGGATAGGGAAAGCCTATTACATGGCGAAGGAAGGAAGGTTATTTTTATTGTCTAATTAAGGAGGTATGCGAAATGCAAAAAGCTGAATTAATATTGGCAATATTAAAAGATAAATCTAATAATAATCCAAATTATAAATTCCAAAGAATATATAGATATTTATTTAATATAGACTTCTATTTTAGGGCATATTCTCAGGTTTATTCTGCAGGTGAAAATATAGGCAATGTTGTTACAGAAAAAGTACATAGTTTTAATAATGAAGGCGTTCACAAAATAATTGAAAAATTAAAGAATGAAAGTTATTGTCCAGAGTCATTGGAAAAATCAGATAAGCAGAACAAAAAACATTCTCAAATAAAAGGTTTATATGATAATTTAATACAGCAAATAATTGTGGAAATTCTTCAATCTATATACAATGTTAATTTTAGCGTTAATTCTCATGCATTTATTCCAAATAAAAATTGTCATACTGCTCTTTATAAGATAAAAACTACTTGTAGTGGTGCTAGATGGGCTGTTAAGGGTAATATAGAAAGTTGTTTTTATAATATAAATTATGATTTTGTTATAAAGTCATTATGTGAAAAAATATCTGACGGACGTTTTATAAATCTTATCCGTAAGTTTCTTGCGGCAGGATATACAAAAGAAAAAAAAAATTGTGATACATGGTCAGGGATATCGCAGAGAGAAAGTTTGGCTAACATATTAATTAATATATATTTAGATAAGTTTGATAAATATATAAATAAAGAATTTGGACAAGTAAAATATACACGGTATTTAGATAATTTTATTATTTTTATTTCTGGAACTAAAGATTTAGCTGAATATATGATAGAAAAGATAAAAGTTTTTTTAAAAGACAAATTAAATATAGAAACTACCGAAGAAGAAATTTTTATCATTGATTTAAATAAACAGAGAGTGAAATTCTTAGGCTATGAAATAACTAAATTAAAGCATAATTTTAAAGATAATAAAACTGATAAATCTAAAGAAAAAATGGATAATGAAATAATACAATTATTAATACCTGCTGAAGTGATAAGAAAAAGAATTAAACCTTTTATTTTAAATGGAAAGCCAATACATAATAATTCTAGAATTAACTTATCCGTATTTAAAATAATTTCTCTCTATAATAGAGAGATCATAGATTTATATAATTATTACTGTTTAGCCTCAGATGTGAATGCAAAAGTTAGAAAATTTAAATTTTATCATTATTTAAGTTTGGTAAAGACGCTGGCAAGAAAAGAACAAATATCAGTTAAACAGGTAATAAATAGATATGGTATAGTATTTAAGGGAAAAGATAAAAATGTATTAAAAAAAGTTGTGGGAATTAACCATATGACAAAAAACGGTATAAAAACTATAATTTATTGTAATGAGTCCTTAAAGAGGAAAAGTAAACCTCTTGCCAATGTAAATGATATAATTTGGAAGTAGATTAATATAGCAAGGAGAACTTGACATAGATTTATCTTTTAATATAAATAACTGGAGAGCCGAATACATTGAAAGGTGTACGTTCGGTTCGGAGGGGGGTTCACAAAAATCTGCTGTAATTCAGTTATAGTAAGACGTTGGGTTCCTACCCTACAAAACTACTACTTGTATTAATTTAAGTGCATACTTAGCTATGCAAGGATATAAAATATTAAATATAGATATTGATCCTCAAGGTAATACTACCAGTGGATTAGGTTTTGATAAGAGAAATATAGAAATTTCTATATATGATGTTTTGACATCAAGGGTTAACATAAATGAGGCAATAGTGCCCTGTGAGCTTATAGATAATTTCTATATAATTCCTTCAATAATGGAATTAGCTGGATGTGAAATAGAATTAATAAGTAAGAAAAACAGAGAAAAAATATTGAAAAGCAAGTTAAAGAACTTGAAACAGGATTTTGATTTTATATTTATAGATTGTCCACCATCTTTAGGACTATTGATCATAAATGCACTTACTGCATCAGATAGTGTGCTTATTCCAATTCAATGTGAGTTTTATGCTTTAGAAGGTGTTGGACAATTGATAAATACAGTTAAATTAGTTAAGGAGTCATTGAATACGAATTTGAAAATTGAGGGAGTAATTATGAGTATGTGTGATACCAGAACTAATTTATCAAATCAAGTTGTTTTAGAGGTGAAAAAGTATTTTAAAGATAAAGTTTATGATACTACTATACCTAGAAATATAAGGCTGGCGGAAGCTCCTAGTTTTGGACTACCTATAGTGCTTTATGATGATAAGTGTAAAGGTGCGGAAGCTTATGAGGGATTGACTAAAGAATTTTTACATAAGCAAAAGGAGTGAATGTGATTTGAATAAAAAATATGGATTGGGGAAAGGGCTTAGAGCACTAATACCTGAAAATGCTTTAGACATTGGAGAAGAAAATCAAAAGGATATTAAATATATTAATATTGATTTTATAGTCGCAAATAAAAGTCAGCCTAGAAAAAAGTTTGACAAGGACAAGATATTAGAACTTTCTCAATCAATAAAAGAGTATGGCATAATACAACCTCTTGTAGTTAATGAAATTGAAGATAATACATACAGCATAATTGTAGGAGAGAGAAGATGGAGAGCTGCTAAATTAGCTAATATAAAAGAGATACCTGTAATTATAATGAATTTATCAGATAATGAAATCTTAGAAGTTTCTCTAATAGAAAATATACAAAGACAGGATCTAAATCCGATAGAAGAAGCTCTAGCCTATAAAAAGTTGGTTACTGAGTTAAATTTAACTCAAGAAGAGTTAAGTAATAAAATTGGGAAATCTAGGACTAAGATTACTAACTGTATGAGACTTTTAAATTTAGATGATAGAGTTCAAAATTATCTTATAGATGGAGTTATTACTGAAGGACATGGAAGAGCCCTATTAGGTTTAGAAAGTAATGATTTACAATATGAGCTAGCTCAAACTATTATAAATAAAAATCTTACTGTTAGAGATGTAGAAAAACTTATTAAAAATGTTAATTCACATAAAAAACCACAGCAAAATGAGACTAAAGAACAAAATGTTTATTATTTAGATATAAAAGACAAATTAGAAAACCTATTTGGTACAAAAGTTTTATTAATGGATAAAAAAAATAAAGGTAAAATAGAAATAGAATATTATTCTCAGGAGGATTTGCAGAGAATATTGGATATATTAAAAATCTAATTTGTTTAAAAATGTTTCACATGAAACATTTTTAAACAAAAATTCTTTTCATATATATAATGGGTATGTTATTAAATAAAGAAAGTATTATTCATTTTAATCTCTATGAAAGGAGAAAAATATGCAAAATATTATTAACCTAATGAATGGATTACACATATACATTATAATTGGATTAATTATAATTATAATAATATTATTTATTATGAATTTAGTAATTTTGAAGTCTTTAAATAGATTGGAAAAAAGATATAGAAAATTTATGAGAGGCTCTAATAATAAAAATTTAGAAGAATTTATTATTGGATATCTAGATAGTATAGATAATGTAAAAAATCAATATGAAGATATTAGAAATCTCTATAAGGAATTAAATTCTAAAGTAAGTTGTTGTATCCAAAAAATATCTGTTATAAGATATAGAGCCTTTGAAGACGTAGGAAGTGATCTGAGTTTTTCAATAGCATTATTGGATGAAAAAAATGATGGTGTAATAATTACAGGAATATATGGAAGAGATGAAAGCACTACTTATGCTAAACCTATAGATAGTGGTCTATCAAGATATGGTTTATCGCAAGAGGAACAACAAGTTTTAGAAGATTGCATAAATAAAAGAATATAGTTTTTGTTCAATAAAAAACTCCTTTGAAATACTTATAAATTTAAGGAGTTTTTTGTGTTTGTATTAAAAGGTTATTATAATCATCTGATTTTATGAATGAATGATATATGGAACTTTCAAAGATATTGTAATTAATGAAATGTTTTTTATTAAAAAAATAAATTAGTATTAGATATTTTATATATCAAGCCTCTGCATTTTGGAGAAAACTAGTATTACTTTTTCCACCTATAGTTTTTAATATAGAGTGATATAAACCTTTAGAAATTGTATCAGCTAATTGCATAACAGTAAATAATCGGGTGTTTTGTAAAACCATAAATTCCATTGCACCACACATATTTACAATACCTGTTATACTTAAATCACCTACTTGAGGAAGTGATTTATTCATAGCGGAACCAGGATGAAGAGGTTTGGACTCTAGTATTATTTTACCTACATTTTGAATATTACCTAAGCAAGCATCAATTGCTATTGTAAAGGGATTATTATATTTAGAATTTATTTCAGTTATTATATCGGAAATATTTTTAGCATGTACTGGATATTGTAAATTTCCATATAATGCAACTCTATTTCTTACTAGAAATTTTAATTTATCTCCTACTATAGGTCCTAAACTATCTCCAGTGGATCTGTCTGTTCCTATACATAGTATTACTATAGTTCTTTTAGATTTGACTATAGGAAATATTTCATTACTAATAGTGTCTCTTAAAGTACATATTGAATTTTTAGCTGTGGGATCTATTATTAATTTCTTAATCATAAAAAACCTCCTATATTAGAATCTTTACCATATAGAGGTTTTTTATACTATAAATTTATATATTTTGTTATAAAATTTAGAACATATCCAGTTTTCTAAATATATTAAAAAATACTACTAAAAATATACAAAATATCATTCCAGATATGCCATTTGATTTTAATCCTATAAATAATGCTGCAAGAACTGCTACAGGATGTATTCCAAGAGAAGATGAAACTATTTTAGGCTCAATAATTTGTCTTATTATAGAAACTAATATATAACATATAAGTAGTCCTATAAATGTAACATAATTTTTAAATACTATTAAGTAGATAAAAGCTATAGGTATATATATAGCTCCAATTCCTAGAATAGGAAGTAAATCTGCTATAGCACATATTACACTAAGTATTACAGCATATTTAACTTTGAAAATTAAAAATACTATTATTGTTTCTAAAAATGTAAATAAGATTATAATCATGTAGGAAAGTAAATAATTACCTAACATTTTTTTTGTTTCAGAATATATTTTTAATAATTTATCTGTTTTGTTGTTTGGTATTAAATTTTGCATGTTTATCTTAGATGAACTCATATCCTTTGTAAAAAAATATGTAGTTAATAAAGTAAAAAGCACCACCATCAATATGTAAGGTATTGTAGCTATTAGATTTATTATATAAGATACTAGTTTGCCAGAAAAACCCACCACTATATTTGAGGTCTTAGTAACAAAATTTGTAAAGTTTTTTTCTAAAGTGTTTATTATATAAGGATCCAAATCGTTATAATACTTTTGCAATTTATAAAATGAGTTATATATATCAGTTGAATTCTTAGAAATATATGCTTGGGTGTTTTTTCCAAGTTGTATAGCTTCTTGACTTATGGTAGTTATTCCTAAAACCAATAAAGTTATTATTATTGTAAAGAATACCAAAGTTGTAATTAGAGAAGCGATTCCGCTTTTAATTTTTAGTTTTTTTGAAATAAAAATTGTAGGCTTTCTAAGTAATAATGCACATAAAAAAGCTAGGACGAAAGGTAAAGTGTAGTCAAGAGTATTAAAAAATGTTAAAAAGAGTATAGTGTAGACTATAAAAAATATACTAATTTTATCAATTTTATTTATCAAATCATTCATGAGTATATATCAACTCCTATAAAATTTTTACTATTATTTTGATTATTAATAATAATTCTAATATATATTTTTAATTTACATAATAATCATAGATATATTATTAAAAACAAAACATATTTGTTATATAATTATATCGTGGATTAAAATTTTTTGACATATGAATTTTAAATAAAATCTATATGTTAAAATAATCTATGTATAATAATTATAAAATAATATAATAGCCTTGTATATACTTATAATAGTAAAATTTTACATAATTAATGAAAGATAAGAAGTATTTAATTAATTTACTATGTTTTAGCATGAACTAAGGAATAATATGAATTATAAATAATTTATATTTATTTATAATTTTTAAAATGGGGGGAAATATGAAAGAAAACTTAATTGAAATATATAAAAAATTGAAAATACCTAAAGAAAGTATATATAATTTTGGAGAGACAGTCCTTAAAATAATAATTATATTAATTATTATGTATCTTGTCGTTAAAATTGGAAATAAAATAATAAATAAATATGTTTCAAAACAGAAGAATTTTAAAATTTCATTAGATGATAAAAAAGCTAAAACCATAGGAGCTATTTTAAGAAGTGTATTAAAATATGCAGTATATTTCTTTGGCATATTTAGTATAATTGCCATAATATCGCCTAAAATAGGTATAACCGGTCTGACTTTTGCAGGTATAGGTGGAGTGGCATTTGGACTTGGAGCACAGAGTATTATAAAAGATATAATAAATGGCTTTTTTATATTATTTGAGGATCAATTTGCAGTGGGAGATTATATAAATATAGATGACAAAGGTGGTATTGTAGAAAGTATAGAATTAAGAATTACTAAAATAAGGGATTTTAATGGCGATTTACATATAATACCAAATAGCCTTATAACTAAAATTACCAATCACTCAAAAGGGAATGCTAGGATTATTATAGATACAGATATTGCCTATGATGAAAATATAAATAGAGTTATGAGTATAATGTCGGAATTATGTGAGAGGTTTAAGAATGAAAATTCTGTTATTGTAGAAGGACCGACTGTTCAGGGGATAACAAGTATTAAAGATGATAGGGTAACTATTAGAATAGCCGGTAAGACAAAGACAATGACACAATGGGACATGGAAATGAAACTTAGAAAACAAATATGGGAAGTATTAAAACAAGAAAATATTAAAATTCCTTATTCATCAGTAAAAATTTTAAAGGAGGAATAAATATATGAAAAAAATTTTTTATATTGGTGATATAGTGCAGATGAAAAAAGGGCATCCTTGTGGCAGTAATGAATGGGAAGTGATAAGACTTGGTGCTGATATAAAAATAAAATGTTGTGGTTGCAGCAGGATAGTAATGCTTCCAAGAAGTAAATTTGAAAAAAATGTGAAAAAGATTATAAAGCAAAACTCACCTGATATACAGGAAGTATGATCATATATTGTAAATTTTAGCTGTGTAAAAAAATTAATTGATTTTATATAGAAAAAGTAGTAAAATAAGAAAACGTAGTCCCTGCTGTGAAAATCACAGCCATTAGTCCGAGGGGAGGAGGTGGAATTCAATGGGTAAATACGAAACTATATTTATATTACACCCATCATTAGATGAGGAAGGTTATAAAGCTAATGTAGAAAAATTTAAAGGTGTAATAGAAAATGGTGGAGGTGTAATAGAAAACGTTGATATTTGGGGTAAGAGAAAGCTTGCCTATGAAATAAAAAAAGTTAACGAAGGATATTATACACTGATAACTTTTAATGCTGATCCTACTTTACCAAAAGAGTTAGATAGAGTATTTAGAATTACAGATACAGTTGTTAGACATATAATAGTAAAGGATGAAAAATAGGTGGTGTTTTAATTGAATAAAGTTGTTTTAATTGGAAGATTAACTAAAGATCCGGAATTAAGGTTTACACCAGGAATGGGAAAAGCAGTTACTACCTTTACTATAGCTGTTGATAGAAGATTTACTAGAGATGGACAGAGAGAGGCAGATTTTATTCCCATTGTTGTCTGGGGAAAACAAGCTGAATCTACTGCTAATTATATGAGTAAAGGAAAGCTTATAGGCATTAGTGGAAGAATCCAAACTAGAAGCTATGAATCTAGAGACGGTATTAGAAAATATGTTACTGAAGTTATTGCAGAAGAAGTCCAATTTCTTGAATGGGGACAGAAGTCTGTAAGAGACAATAACACTGAAGTTTTATCTGAAGATTTTGGTAAAAACTCAAATTTTAATGAAGATATCTACGGAGAAGATATTACTCCAGTTGATGAGGGAGATATCCCATTTTAAGAGTAAGGAGGGAGAAGCAGTATGGCAAATAGAGAAGGCGGAAGAAGAAATTCCGGAAAATTAAGAAGAGCCAAGAGAAAAGTTTGTGCTTTTTGTATGGATAAGTCTGAGTTTATAGACTATAAAGATATAAATAAATTAAGAAAATATGTTACAGAGAGAGGAAAAATTCTTCCAAGAAGAATTTCCGGAAACTGTGCAAAGCATCAAAGAGAATTGACTAGAGCGATTAAGAGGGCTAGAAACATAGCTTTATTACCATTTACAACAGAGTAGTTAAAAAGTGAAGAATTTGTATTCTTCACTTTTTTTAAACCTAATCTGAAATTATACAATTAAGTTTAAATCTATTACTTCTATTTATTGCACAAAAATATAAAAGAAACTAAAATATAATTAAAGAATAGGAGGAGAACTGTATGAAAAAACAAAATTTTAACATAATGTATAATGTTAAAATGATAGAGGATTTAAAGGCGGATCTTCTATGTATAATAGGAGATTTTTTTAAATTACTTACAAAAGGAAGTAATGTAGCACAACAAGCCATATTAGATTGTATTTCTGGAGCAATAATAATATTATACTTGCTTGCAGAAAGATTGGGATACTCTCATACAGCTGTAGATGAAACTATAAAAAGAAAGTTAAAAATTGGTATAATTGAAGAAGATAAAATAGAAAAAGATGGGAAAGATTTGACCAAATTATATAATTATCTTAAAGACAGAAATTAATGGAGGTAGATATGCAAGGTAAAACGTATAATGTAAAGGCTTTAGCAGAAGCAGGTATTATAACGGCATTTACAGTAATAATAGTTCTTATAAATATATATATACCTATATTATCTATAGTTATTAATTTTATAATACCTATTCCTATAACAATACTATACATAAGGCAAAACTATAAGGTTACTTTGATTTCTGTAGCAGCTAGTGGTATATTTATAGCAATGCTTTATAATCCTATAAGTGCATTAGCTTCAATATTATTAATAGGGCTTACAGGAATGACTTTAGGATATTGTATAAAAAATAAAAAAGAGTTTGGAAATACAATTATCTTTGTAGCTATATCTTTTGCTTTAGGAATAATATTTTATTTGTTTATTTATACTATGCTCATAAATAAAGGTGGAATATATGGATTTGTTAATGAAATGTTGGCAGGTTTAAAGCAGTCAATGGAATTAAGCAAAGATATGTATAAAAGAACTGGAATGTCAAGCAGTGAAGCTGCTGTAATTGAAGAAATATTTAGGGTATTTACACCGGAATATATTATGAAACTTATTCCAGCTATGGTTGTAATTTTAGCATTTATTTTATCCTATTTAAATTATATGGTAACGTTAGTTATACTTAAAAAATTAAGATATGAAGTTAAAGAAATTAAACCGATTGGTCAATGGTATATGAATACCAGAATAGGTACATTGGTTGGTTTAATTCTTGTTATAGGAATGCTGCTCGATAGAAAAAATATAGTTATAGGAGAATATTTGGCTAATTCATCAGGGACTATACTCCAATTCGTACTTTTATTAGATGGGATAGCATTGATTACATATTATTTAATAGATAAATACAAAATGTCTAAAAAGATTGCTGCCTTAATAATAATATTTACAGCCATGTCAAGATTATCTTTATTTTATACTATTATAGGATTTATAGATATGATATTTGATTTTAGAAAACTCGACCCTTATAGAAAGTTAAAAAAATAGTACCGGGGGTTTTATTTAATGCAAGATAATTATAATTATTTTATAACTAGTAATAAAGTATATATGATAATAATTGCAGTGCTGATTTTATTATTAATGCTGTATGGACATATAATAATTGGTAGCATAACTATTGCTTTGTACGTGCTGCTTGTAATCTATAATATAAAAAATACAAAATTCAGGAAAAGTGAATGGAAAAAATTTATAGAAGATTTCTCCTCCAAACTTGATATAGCTACTACAAGTACACTTGTTAAATTCCCATTTCCCCTTGTTATAATAAAGGTAACTGGAGATGTACTTTGGTATAATCAAAACTTTTCCTCTATATTAAAAGGAAAAGATATATTAGGTCAAAATATTAAAAACATTGCAAGAGATTTTAATATTAAACAGGCGGTAAATGGCAAGGAAAGTGTATTTAAATATATAAAAATCAAGGATAAATATTATGATATATATACAAATATAGTAGGTACTTCTGAAAAATCTAAGGATAAGATTGTTATATTATATCTTTATGATGTGAGCCAATCCTATGATATGGTAAATTCGATAAATGCAAATAAAGATACTATAATGCTTATGGAAGTAGATAATTTTGATGATGTAGTTAAGGCTATGGATGAAGATGATAGACCACTTATAATAGCAGAGATAGAAAGAACTATAAATATTTATGCACAGGGTTTAAATGCAATGATTAGAAAGTATGAATCTAATAAATATATATTTTGTATACAGAATAAGTATATAGAAAAAGAAATGGAAAAAAAATTTGAAATATTAGATACTGTAAGAGAAATAAACATGGGAAACAAGCTCGCAGTAACTTTAAGTATAGGTATAGGTAGAGGAGGAGCCACTCCTTTAGAAAATGAAAAATATGCAGTATCAGCTAAAGAATTGGCATTAGGTAGAGGTGGAGATCAAGCGGTTGTAAAAAATGGAGATAAGTTACTATTTTATGGTGGAAAAGCTAAAGAAGTTGAAAAAAGAACTAAAGTAAAGGCAAGGGTGGTAGCTCAAGCACTTGTAGATATAATAAATGATAGCAGCAGTATATTTATAATGGGACATATCAAGCCAGATATAGATTGTTTGGGTGCTGCAGTAGGAATACACAGTGTAGTAGGCCTACTAGGGAAGATGTGTTACATTGTATTAAATAATCCAAATGAAAGTACAAAGCTTATACTGGCTAAAATAAAAGAAGAAAAAGAATATAAGGATGTATTTATACATAGTAGGGATTGTGAAGATAAGATGGATGAAAACAGTCTTCTTATAATTGTAGATGTTCACAGTGAAGGCTATGTAGAAAGTATGGATTTAGTGAATAAATTTAGTAGGATGGTTATAATTGACCATCATAGAAGAACTACAGATTTTATTAAAGGGTCACTTTTAAGTTATATTGAACCTTATGCATCATCTACTTCTGAATTAGTTACGGAAATGCTGCCATATATGGTAGAAAAGCCTGATATAAAAACTATAGAAGCAGAAGCTCTTCTTGCAGGGATATGTGTAGATACTAAAAATTTCTATTTTAAAACTGGGGTAAGAACTTTTGAAGCTGCTTCATTTTTAAGGAGACTCGGTGCAGATACTATAGAAATAAAAAAATTTTTTTCTTATGATTTAAAAACTTATTTGAAAAGGGCTGAAATTATAAGGTCAGCTAATATATATAATAATATTGCCATAGCAGTATGTCCCAAGCAAATAGAAAGTATACTATTAGCAGCTCAAGCAGCAGATGAATTGCTAAATATTACAGGTATTCAAGCGTCTTTTGTTTTTGTTAAAATAAAAGATGAAATATTCATTAGCGGAAGATCCCTAGGAGATATAAATGTGCAAGTTATACTTGAAACATTAGGCGGAGGAGGACATATTACTATGGCAGGAGCAAAATTAGAATATGTAACTATAGATGAAGCCTTATTAAAATTAAAAGATGCCATAAAGAAATATGTTAAGGAGAGTGAAAAATAATGAAAGTTATATTATTAAAAGACGTAAAAACTCTAGGGAAAAAAGGTGAAGTTATAAATGCTTCAGATGGATATGCCAGAAATTATTTAATACCAAAAGGATTTGCAGAGGAGGCAAATAAAACTAATCTTCATATATGGAACAATAAAAAGGAAGCTGAAAGAAAACAGAAGCTTGCAGAAATTGAAGCAGCACAAAAGCTTGCAGCAGAATTAAAGGGAAAGGAAATAAATTTAACTGTTAAATCAGGAGAAAATGGAAGAATATTCGGTTCTATAACCGGAAAGGATATTTCAGATGAACTAAATAAAAAATTTAAAATAAATATAGATAAGAAAAAGATAGTAATTAATAATATAAGACAGCTTGGTACTTATGATGTGGAAGTTAAATTATATCCTGAAATATCTACAAAAATAAAAGTAATTATTGCAGAAAAATAAGGAGGAAAACTCGTGAAGTTACAATTTATTGATGGTTTGGATAAAGAAATGAATAATTCCATACCAATAGATATTCAAGTTAAAGTATTATATGATTTATTAAAGAAAGTTATGGATGAAGCCACTATAAATGACAAGGTGGAAAAGTATAATCTTCAAGATTACATAAACAGTGAGGATGTATTCAAGAGAATATATGCTTTAAATAAAATAGTAAGTGATGGAAAAGGATTAAGTATTATACCAAATCAGTCTAATATATATAATGCTTTAGAGGATACCAATAATTGGCTTGCGGAGACTTTAGCAGAGAGGTATGTAAGAACTAAAATTGAAAGAGAAGTAGAAAAGAATGTTACAGAACGTCAGGACAAGTACATGGACGAGGTAAGATTAAGTATTATAAAGAAGCAAAGAGGACCAGAGAATGCTAAAACTTTAAAAAAGTATGCAAAACTTGAAGTATTAGATTCTAAAAATCTTAGTAAAAATATACAAAGACTTTTAAGACCAGAAACTTTTGATGAAATTATAGGTCAAAGGAGAGCTGTGGAATCTATACTTTCTAAAATAGCATCACCCTATCCACAGCATATAATTTTATATGGACCTCCTGGGGTAGGTAAGACTACTGCTGCCAGAATTGCTCTTGAAGAGGCAAAAAAATTAAAATTTACTCCTTTTAATAAAGATGCTAAATTTGTAGAAGTTGATGGTACTACCTTAAGATGGGATCCTAGAGAAATCACAAATCCTCTCTTAGGTTCTGTACATGATCCTATATATCAAGGTACAAGAAGGGATCTGGCAGAAGGAGGTATACCAGAACCAAAGCTTGGGCTTGTTACAGAAGCACATGGAGGGGTACTTTTTATTGATGAAATCGGTGAGCTAGATGAAATGCTTCAAAATAAATTATTAAAAGTATTAGAGGATAAGAGAGTTGAATTTTCATCTTCATATTATGATCCTGATGATGAGAGTATTCCAAAATATATAAAATATTTATTTGACAAAGGAGCTCCGGCAGATTTTTTACTAATAGGGGCTACTACTAGGGAACCAGGAGAAATAAACCCAGCTCTTAGGTCAAGATGTACAGAAGTCTATTTTGAGCCTCTTTCTATAAAAGATATACAGAGTATAGTTGAAAATGCAGCACTAAAGTTAAATATAGAAATGGAAAGTGGAGTATCTGAACTTATAAGTAAGTATACTATTGAAGGAAGAAAGGCTATTAATATATTATCAGATGTGTATGGATATGTACTTTATAATAGCGGTGTTAAAGATTTAAATGACAAAATTAAGATTACAGTAGAAGATTTAAAAAAGATTATATCCATAGGTAGGTTTAAATCTTTTGAAGAGGTGTCTTTAAAATCAGAATATGAGGTAGGCCATATTTATGGATTAGGGGTAAGTGGATACATAGGTTCTACTATAGAAATAGAATCAGTGGCATTTAAAGCCAAGGAAAAAGGAAGAGGAGTTGTAAGATTTAATGATACAGCAGGAAGTATGGCAAAGGATTCAGTATTTAACGCTGCTTCAGTAATAAGAAAAATAACGGATAAGGATATAAGTGATTATGATATTCATGTAAATATAATAGGAGGAGGAAGAATTGATGGACCTTCTGCAGGAGCTGCTATTACAGTTTGCATAATAAGTTCTCTTTTAAATAAGCCTTTAAAGCAGGATATTGCTATTACAGGAGAAATATCTTTAAGAGGTAATATAAAGCCTGTAGGTGGAATTTTCGAGAAAACCTACGGTGCTAAAAGGAATGGAATAAAAACGATGGTTATACCTATAGAAAACCTGAAAGAGGTACCTACGGATATTAAGGATATAAAAGTTGAACCAGTATCTAATATTGAAGAATTAATGAAAATAGTATTTTAGTAAATAATATAGAAGTAATTGTATATAAGTTTAAGGAGTGAGGATATCCATGGATGCACCTTTAGGAAGTATACCTCATAATTTGGAAGCTGAGCAAAGTGTAATTGGTTCAATGCTTATTGACAAGTCTTCCATAGTTGAATCTATGGAAATCTTAAAAGTTGATGATTTTTATAGAGAATCACACAAGGTTATATTTGAAGCTATTCTAGATTTATATAAGAGGGATATAGCTGTAGATATAATAACATTGACTGAAAGTTTGAAATCTAAATCTAAATTGGAAGCTGCGGGGGGAATAACATATATAAGTGAGTTAAGTGGTTCTATAGTATCAACTGTTAATTTGCAATCTTATATAAAGATTATAAAAGATAAATCTACCCTTAGAAAACTTATTAAAGCTTCTACAAAGATAATAGAGGAAAGTTATAATAATCAAAATAATGTAGAGAAAACTATTGATATGGCCGAAAAATCTATATTTGATTTGTCCAATAATAGAAAGGTATCTGATTTTGAGCCTATGAATGTTGTACTTGAAAGAGGATTTTTAGAAATAGAAAGATTGTTCAACAATAAAGGGCAGACTACAGGGGTAGCTTCCGGGTTCAGGGAATTAGATGCTAAAACTTCAGGATTTCAAAAGGGTGATATGGTTTTGGTAGCTGCCAGGCCCTCTATGGGTAAAACGACTTTTGCATTGAATATAGCAGAATATGCAGCTTTAAGAGAGGGTAAGAAAGTGGCTGTATTTTCTCTTGAAATGTCAAAGGAACAATTAGCATATAAATTATTATGTTCTGAAGCACATATAGATATGCTAAAACTTAGAACTGGAAATTTAGAGGATAAGGATTGGGAAAACATTGCTAGAGCTTCAGGACCTTTGGCTGAAGCAAAAATATTTATAGATGATACTGCAGGAATATCCATTATGGAAATGAGATCCAAATGTAGAAGATTAAAAATAGAGCATGGTATAGATATTATAATTATAGATTATCTACAACTTATGAGCGGTGGAAGAAATTCGGAAAGTAGACAACAGGAGGTATCGGAGATATCTAGATTTATAAAATCACTTGCAAAAGAGATGCAGTGCCCTGTTATAGCACTTTCACAATTATCCCGTGCTCCAGAGGCCAGATCGGATCACAGACCTATGCTTTCAGATTTAAGGGAATCAGGTTCTATAGAACAGGATGCTGACATAGTTATGTTTTTATATAGAGATGAATATTATAATAAAGAAACAGAAGAAAAAAATGTGGCAGAATGCATTATTGCAAAACAAAGAAATGGCCCTACTGGTACCATAAAATTAGCTTGGATGGGACAATTTAGTAAATTTGGAAATCTGGATGTAATACATCAAGAATAAAATATAAGGAACTATATCGAAAATATAGTTCCTTATATTTTATTATGAGTTTATAGAGGAAGGCGCAAATTAGTGTATTTCTATTTTATTAGTAGGTCCCTTTCCTTTTTCTAACTTTGGAAGTTCAATTTTTAAAACTCCTTCTTTAAAAGAAGCAGTAATATTTTTTTCATCTACATTGTCAATATAAAAGCTTCTCTTAAATTCACCATATCTTCTTTCTCTTCTTATGAAATTTTCTTTGTTATCTTCTATTGTGTCATCTCGTTTAGCAGATATTGTTAGATAATTATTATCAAAACTCAAATCTATAGCATCCTTTTTCATACCTGGAAGATCTGCTTCAATCAAATAGGAAGTATCAGTTTCTTTAAGATCAACTTTAAATCCATTATTAAATAAGTTCATGTTAAATGGCGTTAAAAAATCATTGTTAAAGAAAGAATTGAAGAAGTTCTCAGCATCATCACCTCTTCTTATAGAATTATTTCTTCTAAATGGAACCATATCGAACATAATACATACCTCCTTGTATATGATTTTATTATTTATTAATTTTTGTTACATTTATATAGTATACTAAAAGTCAAAGAAAGTCAAAGTCTAAAAAGTATAGATTTTTCTACTAAGAATTAGAAATTACTATTAAAGAGTATATAATTTAGTATAAACAATATATTTAAAAGTAAACTAAAAATTTTAATGATTTTTACTGGTTAAGTAGATCAAATATAAAAAAATTTTTATATTTGATTATAAAGAAAATTTGTATTAAAATAGTATTGTATGTTTTGCTCCTATAGCTCAGGTGGTAGAGCAATTAATTCGTAATGAAATATATAAAATCAGTAGGTTTTGAATTATTTTTAGTTACAAATAATATAAAAGTTAAAATTGTTTTTTACATGCTGGTGTAGCTCAGATGGTAGAGCAACGCACTCGTAATGCGTAGGCCGCGGGTTCGATTCCCTTCACCAGCACCAGAAGATTAGGTCAAAATAGATACAGGGCTGAAAATGCCAGTGTTTATGCGGCCTGACGAGGGTTTTGAATGAAAAATTCAAGACCCTCGTTTTTCATAGATGCACCCTGCTTTTTAATAAGAAAGCGGGGTATTTCTTGTTTTGACCGGAATCAGTCCGGTTACAATTAAATAAAGCCAATTCCCTATGGGGCAATTTTGAGGCGGCTGTGTTCTTCGTAACTGAAAAACACAGCCGCTTTTTTTATTGCTCTAAATCAAAATGAAAGGATGGATGCACCATGAAAAATGAGCTGCAGACACTGCGGTTATTCAGCCCCCTCTTCCCTCATATCTATCGAAAGAACGAATGGGGCGATCTTGATGATTATTGGGAGGATTTAACTGCCGGTGAGGTTTTGGAATATGAGGATGAAATCCTTGCACTCATCGAAAAAGAAAAACTCCCCAGCGAAGGTGAGCGTGGTCTCGCCGTTTACCTTAATGACGATTTCAGCCAAAAGATACACGGCATTAATCCCTCCGTAGAGGAATGGAACGGCGAGCTGTGGGGTGTAACCGAAGTACAAACTCACGGTACGCTTTCTCTCTCTGAGCTTGCGGAGTTTACCGAATGGCTCTCTTCTCAATTTAGTGACGGCTGGGGTGAGGGGCTGGAGCAAAGGGAAATCAAGGTGGAGGACGGTGAGCTGTATCTTAGCTTTTGGGATAGCAGCGACCGCTTCTTTATTAAGCCGGAGGACGAGCTGAAAGGAAGCCAATCCTTTGGCTTCGGCATGACGATGGGAGGAATGAGGTAATGCCAAATCATGTAACCAATATTTTAAGAGTATCCGGCGATCCGGAAAAGGTCAGCGCCATGTTCGAGGCCATCAAGGATGATAAGATCGGCCTCGGCAGTATTGACTTCAACAAGGTCATCCCTATGCCTGAGCATATCTTCCGTGGAAATCTCGGTATGGCCGAGCGTGAGAAATACGGCAAAGAAAACTGGTACGACTGGTCGATTTCCAATTGGGGAACCAAGTGGAACAGCTACGGCTACAGTGGTGCATATACCCCGCAGGACTTTGACGGTGAGCATATCGAGTTCCAGACCGCATGGAGCCGTCCGGAAAATGTCATTGCTGCACTGGCGGCAAAATATCCTGACCTATCCGTTGAACACAAATGGGCTGACGAGGACTTCGGATATAACACAGGAAAAAAGGAATATGAAAACGGTGAAGAAATGTTCTGTGACATTCCTCCGGGCGGCTCCAAAGAAGCGTTGGAGCTTGCGGCTGAGGTTCACGAGGTGGATTTGACCGATGAGGGCTACCTGTACAATGAGAAAACCAGCGAATACGAATATCATAATCCAGATGAGTCGATGTCACTGAAAATGTAGTGAGCATCGGCTCTTTTTCTTTTCAGAGGGAGGTGATGGAATATCAATAGCTTTATCAGCTGGGTGGGCGGCAAGAAAGCCCTCCGCAATATCATTTATAGGCTCTTCCCCAAGGACTTCGGCAGATACATTGAAGTCTTTGGCGGCGGGGGTTGGGTGTTGTTTGGCAGACCGCCAGACTGCAAAGGAATGGAGGTCTACAACGATTTTAACGGCAATCTGACAAATCTGTTCTACTGCGTAAAAAACAGAACTCTAGCATTTTTGAAGCAGCTGGGCTTCCTACCCCTCAACTCCCGGCATGAGTTTAATGTGCTGCGACGCTTCTTTGAAAAGGACGAATTTAATGACGAATATTTGCAGGAAGAACTGGAACTGGCGCAGCAGAACCTCCCGCCGCCTGAGTTTGAGGAATTGAGGGCAATTATGTTGGAGCAGGCGGAGCCAAGCGATGTGTGGCGAGCGGCGGCCTTTTTCAAGCTCATCCGCTACAGCTACGGCAGCGGATGCACCTCTTACGGCTGCCAGCCCTTTGACATCCGAAAGGTGTTTGCCGTGATATGGCAGGCATCGAGGCGGCTTGCCGATACCGTGGTAGAAAACAAGGATTTCGAGGCATTGATCCGGCAATATGACCGGGACGATGCCTTTTTTTATTGCGATCCGCCGTATTACATGACCGAGGGTCACTATGCGGTGGAGTTTCTCAAAACCGACCATCAGCGGCTCCGGAATGCACTGGCAGGCTGCAAGGGCAAATGGATGGTCAGCTATAACGACTGTGAATTCATCCGGGAGCTGTATCAGGATTACACCATCACCCCGGTCACCCGCCTGAACAATCTGGCACAGCGGTATGAGGGAGGCTGCGAGTACTCGGAAGTCATCATTACCAACTACGATCCCAAGGAGCGGGAAAATTCCTCATGTCAGTTAAACTTATTTGATTATGGAATCTGCATGGATGAGGACAATCCCCCGGAATACAGGATTGAATAAAAAATCTAAAGGAGGCTGAGTTATGAAAATCATTGAAACCAAGGGCAGGGTTGCCGAGGACGGCAGCATCACCCTGCCGCCCGGTGTATTGGACACTATGTGCGTCACCGCCGGAGATACTGTGCATCTGGCGTATTTGTCCCATCACCCGGTGAAACAAATCAACAGTTACGGCGAGTTTTTTCTCACCAAGGACGGCATCGACCATGTGAACGAGCCGGTGGAAGCGCCGGAATCCGCAGAGCTGTCGGTGCCTCATGCGCTTTTGGAGGCGGCAGGGATTCCGCTGGATGACGATCTGGATATCCGCTGCGAGGACGGCGCTATCATCATCGGCAGCGCCGATCCCCTAAAGCAGCTGCCGCCCCAGCTGATGGAGCTGTTCAACAGCCTTGGTATCAGTCACGACACCATCCGCTGTGTGCTGGAGGGAGGTGTGGAGGATGAAAAATAAGCCTATCTACAAGCTCATGGACGGAAAAGGCCGGGTGCTGATTCCCAAGGAGCTGCGCACCGCCAGTGGTATGGATTACGGCAATATCGTTCGCCTTGGTATCTCCAACGGTACGGTCAGTGTGCAAAAGGTGGACATCATCGAAATCGGCGACCAGTCCCCGGAGGCGGTGGAGGCTTATGTCCGTGCGGCATTCAAGACCATGCCGGATGATACAAGGCTCTCCCTTATTTCCGACCTAACTGCCCTGCTGCAGCAGAAAAAGGAGGGCTGACAGATGGAACGAAACACGCTCTATACCGCTAAAGACTGTTCGGCAACTGGCTTAGGCTGCAGTATTCAGGGGAAAGTTGTCGTAATCAGTCAGGACACCCCTGAAAGGCAGCTGTATTTCTGCCTCTGCGGAAACGGAGCCGGTGCCAATCCAAGCGGCTGCGCTGTCTTTTTGGTATCCCTGCGCACCGGGGAGTTTGCCCTGAAAAATCGTAGCGAAGTCATCGGCATCCTCAAGCCGGAGCTTCTGCCGGACAGCGCCAAACTGCAGCTCTCCCAAATCAGACCGGTGGGAGCGCTGGATTTAAAGAATCACGAGCCGAAATACAGCGGCTACAGCTTTCTCCCCGATGGCCGATATGCCTCCGGTGTGTGGCTCTGCACGGAGCAGGAGGCGCTTAATTATGTGGAGATGCAGAAGCCCTACCAGCACCGCATCATGCTCTGCGACCGGGATGACTTCTGTGTGCTGGAAATGGAAAACGGCAGGCTCCTCCATCCCACGGAGGAAGCAATGGAAGCCTTTCGCAATCCGCGGAACGGAGGCATGACTATGACGTAAAGGAGGTAAGCTCATGCGAAATATCCGGATGGAAAAAGATATCATTCTGTACTACGGCAACTCTGCCGGTTATGTCAGCGGCGGCAAAGCGGTGGTTGATCCTCTCTTCGAGTCGGACGAACTGAAAGCCTTTCTCAGCCGCCAAAAAGATATCGGCGAGGTGAAATGGACGAACGGCATATACGACCGCCTTGTGAACGGTCAGAGAGATGCCCAAGAACTCACCCTGCTGAAAAGCTGCCGTGTGTGGCAGTTAAAGCCCGAATCGGATATCCGGATGCGCTTCATCAGCCTTGAAGATTTCGGCAAATCATTCGGAGAACCGCAAATGTCCGATTACCAAACAGTCTATGACGGCGAGGTGGAAACCAACGATCTGGAGGCGCTGTACACCAAATTCAACACAGCCCATCCTCCCGGCTATGCGGGGCATTCCCTATCCATGTCGGATGTGCTGGAGCTGTACGATGAAAACGGCAGCAGCTTTTATTACTGCGACCGTTTCGGATTTCAGGAAATCGGCTTCACCCCACCGGAACAGACACAAACCATGCAACTCTAAAGGGCTGTTTTTTTATTGCCAAAATGCGAAAGGAGAAAGAAATCACGCCTGATGTAGAAGTGAAAATCAATTCCATGTACCCGCCCGGAGGCAGCGGCGGCATCCGTGCCTACGCTTCAGCAACGGTGGACGGATGCCTCGGTATCCGGGGCATCAAGGTGGTGGAGGGAGGCCGTGACGGTCTCTTTGTTTCCATTCCAAGCCGTAAGACAGAAAACGGCTACAAAGAAATCTGCTTTCCGGTAACCAAAGAGTTCCGGGAGCAGCTCCATAAGGCGGTGCCGGAAAGCTACCAGCAGGCCGTAGCCATGAAACAAGCCCCGGCGCAGCCGCAGGAAGCCGCACCAGAACAGTCTCAGCCGCCCATGCAGATGGGCGGTATGTAAAAACGCAATAATAAAAATTTGGAGGTAAAACACTATGAAAAGAATCATGAACAAAGCAAATATGCTGGCAATCAAAGCAAGAATGGCGCTCACCAACAACCACGCCGAGGGCTTCGTGGATACCGCCATCAAAATTTTAATGGCAGTGGTCATCGGCGCTTTGGTGCTGGCCGGTCTGTATATGCTCTTCGACAAAACCGTACTGCCCACTCTCGTACAGCGCATCAAGGATATGTTCAACTATGCCGGATAAGCTGGCCGCTGTGCAGGCGGACTTTTTTATTGCCCTGCTGTGTGCGGCATCGGTAACGGACTTGACAAAACGCATTGTTCCAAACTGGATCTGTGCTGTAATCGCAGTCCTGTCCATACCGGGCTTTGCACCGGAAAAGCTGCCGGGAATCCTCATCGCCCTGCCGTTTCTGCTGGCTGCTGTGTTCTTCGGCGGCATGGGCGGCGGCGACATCAAGCTAATGGCAGCCTGCGGCTTAGTGCTGGGGCTGCCGAAAGGACTGCTTGCGGCAATGGCCGGACTCGTCCTGCTGTTAATCTATGTGGTCATATATCGGATTGTTTGCAGAGCGCAAAGGCGGGAGGCGAAAAAAGCCTTCCCCCTTGCGCCTTTTTTATCGGCGGGCTGTCTGCTCGCCTATTTCATTTAAAGGAGGAACTAAGCTATGAGCTTTTTCAAAAATAGAACGGTCATCGGCGTGGTCTGCATCGTGCTGTCTTTACTCATCTGCTTTGCGGTCACGCCGCTGTTTAACCAAAGCATCAGCCAGAAAACCGAGATTGTGCGGGTGACAAAGCCCATCAAAATCGGGGAGGCCATTACTAAGGACATGGTGCAGACCGTGGAGGTAGGCGGCTACAATCTGCCGGAGGATGTGGTCAGGCATACGGATACGGTCATCGGCAAATTTGCCTCCGCCGATTTGGTGCCGGGAGATTACATCATCGCCTCCAAAATCGCCGATACCCCTGCCGCTGAGAACGCCTATCTCTACAACCTGACCGGAAAAAAACAGGCCATCTCCGTATCGGTCAAGAGCTTCGCCGCAGGGCTGTCCGGCAAGCTGATTTCCGGGGATATCGTGTCTATCGTTGCCCCGGATTACAAGAAACAGGGTGTGACGGTCATCCCGCCGGAGCTGCAGTATGTAGAGGTCATTGCCGTCACCGCAGACAGCGGATACGATGCCGACCAGCGTAACAATGAACCCAATCCATCTTCGAAACAGGAGGATACAGAGAAAGAACTGCCTGCTACCATTACGCTGTTGGTCACTCCGGAGCAGAGTAAAATCCTTGCCGAGCTGGAAGCGGACGGTACCCTTCATGTGTCCCTCGTTTACCGTGGCAGCAAGGAGAATGCGGCAAAGTTTACCGAAACGCAGGAATCTGTACTTTCCGAGCTGTATCCGGAGAAAACGGAATCTCAGGAAAGAGAGGATAACAGCCAGCCGGAAGCGCCTGCGGACATACCGGCAGAAAGCGGGGCTGAGTAAATGCTGAACTTCAAAAAAGGCGGTCTGTTCAGCCGCAAAAACGATGCGGAGATATTGGATACGGAGTCTGATAAAGGCGCACAGGTGCTGGCGGTTTGGGGCAGCCCCGGCTGCGGCAAGACCACAGTAGCGGTCAAGCTGGCGAAATATCTGGCAGACAGAAAAAAGAACGTGGTACTGCTTTTATGCGACTGCACCACGCCCATGCTTCCCTGTATCTGTCCGCCCGGTGAGCTGGAGGGCAATCATTCGCTGGGAAGTATTTTGGCCGCCAATTCCATCACAGAATCACTGGTGAAAAACAATTGCAATACCCATAAGCGCATAAGCCATCTGGCGGTCATCGGCCTGCAAAAGGGAGAAAACGAAAACTGCTATCCTCCGGTGAATGAAAAGCTGCTCCGGGAGCTGATCGAAGTGCTGCGTGATATGGACAGTCATATCATCATTGACTGTGGCAGCTCCATCTATTTTGACGAGCTGTCCACCATCGCCATTCTGGAGGCCGATGCGGTGCTGCGGCTCATAGGCTGCGACCTGAAATCGGTGAGCTACCTGTCCAGCCAGCAGGAATATCTGCGGATGGCAGGCTTTGACTTTGACAAGCTGTACAAGGTGGTCAGCAACGTAAAATCCAACGAAGCCAGCCAGAACATGGAGCAGGTGCTGGGCAGCGCTGTGTTTACCCTTCCTCACTCCCCGGAGCTGGAGGCTCAGGTGTTGGCCGGGAACCTGTTCGCCGATTTATCCCTGAAGGTCAGCCGGGGCTTCCGGAAAGAGATACAGAAAATTTCGGAGGAGGTGTTCGGCATATGAGCAGGCATAATCTGTTTTTTACTCCGGAGCAGGAAACCGGGGATTTTCACAATGTTCTTCAACAGGTGCAGGAATATATCGCCGGTCAGCACAGTGAGTTGCTGTCAGACGGTAACGCCGCCGAAGCCAAAGCCAACATCAAGCGGTACATCGCCAAGTTTGTGCAGGACAGCCGTGTGGCGGTCAAAGGCATGACACAGCAGCAGCTGGTGGATGCCCTGTATACGGAAATGGCCGAGTATTCCTTTCTCACCAAGTACATCTTTGCGGATGGAATTGAAGAAATTGACATCAACAGCTGGCGAGATATCGAAATCCAGTATGCCGGTGGGCGCTGCGAAAAGCTCACGGAACACTTTGACAGCCCCGAACACTGCATCAACGTGCTGCGCCGGATGCTTCATGTGTCCGGCACGATTCTGGATGACCAATCCCCGCTGGTGGTCGGCACTCTTGCGGAAAACATCCGGATTGCCGTCATGAAAAGCCCCATTGTGGATGCCAATATCGGTGCTGCTGCCTCCATTCGTATCGTCAATCCCAATCACATGGAAAAGGAGGATTTTATAGAAGGAGACACGGCAACTGCTGAAATGCTGGATTTGCTCTCAGAATTCATCCGCTACGGCATTTCGGTGTGCATTGCCGGAGCCACCAGCAGTGGTAAAACTACGGTGGCAGGCTGGCTGCTCACCACCATCCCTGATAACAAGCGCATTTTCACCATTGAAAACGGTAGCCGCGAGCTTTCTCTCATTCGGGAAAAGGACGGCAGGGTCACCAATTCCGTGGTGCATACCCTCACCCGCAACAGCGAAAACGAGCTGTACCGCATTGAGCAGATCGACCTTGTGGACATCTCCCTGCGTTTCAACCCCGATATTATTGTGGTCGGCGAAATGCGTGGTGCGGAGGCCAACGCCGCACAGGAGGTAGCCAGAACCGGTGTGGCGGTGGTCACCACCATTCACTCCAACTCCTGCGAATCCACCTACCGCCGCATGGTTTCCCTGTGCAAGCGAGCCGTTGATATGTCGGACGAAACCCTCATAGGCTATGTGACGGAGGCCTATCCCATTGTCGTGTTCTGCAAGCAGCTGGAAAACAAGCAGCGGAGGCTCATGGAAATCATGGAGTGTGAAATTTTGCCGGATAACAGCCGCAATTACCGCACCCTGTTTCGGTATGAAATCACCGAAAACCGCTATGAGGACAACCAGTTTTTTATTACCGGACACCATGTGCGGGTTAATCCCATCTCCGACAGCCTGTGCAAGCGGCTGCTGGAGAACGGTATGCCGCAGGAGCGCATCAATGCCATCAGGAAAGGAGGGCAAATATCCGTATGACAACCATTCAATTACTCGCCTGTATCGGTATGATTACAGGCTTTTTTCTGCTTATCGGTTTAAAACCGATGGAGTTCACCGATGGATTATTCTCTTTTCTTACAAGAGAGAAATCCTCTATCAAGGATGAAATCAAGGCGGCACAGCGCCGCCAAAAGCCGGGATTTCTGAAACGGCAAATCCAGATGGCACAGGAGGTGCTGGCCATGACCGGCAGAAGCAATCGCTTTTCTCTGGTTTGCGCCTGCTCGCTGCTGTTGTTCGCCATCGGTGCCTCCATCGCCATTGTGCTGGGCAATTTCTTTTTGGCTCCGGTGATGGCAGCAGGCTTTATGATGCTGCCCTTTTGGTATGTGCAGCTCACCGCCAGCCATTTCAAAAAGGACATCGCCGCCGAGCTGGAAACGGCGCTCTCCATCGTCACCACAGCCTATCTGAGAAGTGAAAATATTCTCACGGCTGTAGAGGAAAATCTCCACTATCTGAACCCGCCGGTGCATCAGGTGTTCAAGGATTTTGTCCTGCGGGTCAAGCTCATTGATCCCGATGTGCTGGAGGCTATCAAGGTGCTGCGCACCAAAATCGACAACGAGGTGTTCCGGGAATGGTGCGATGCCCTGTGCGACTGCCAGCATGACCGCAGCCTGAAAGTTACCCTGACTCCTATCGTCAGCAAGCTCAGTGATATGCGGATCGTCAACGGCGAGCTGGAATACCTCGTCTTTGAACCCCGTAAGGAATTTATTATCATGGTTATTTTCGTCATCGGCAACATCCCGCTGATGTATCTCCTGAACAAGAGCTGGTACGATACGCTGATGCATACTCCGCTGGGGCAAATCATTCTGGCCATCAGCGCCGCCCTTATCTTTGTTTCTACGGCTTGTGTCCTTAAACTGACAAAACCAATTGAATATCGGAGGTGAACTATCATGATGAAATTATTTTTTAATCCCCTCGGAGAGCTGGGGGTTCCCCAAAGGGGGATAGTTCCCCCTTTGGAGGCACACCGTGAGCGTAGCGAACCTTGCAATTTCCGCAGAAATTGCGTGTGCCATAGGAGGTGACGAGAATGGGATTACTGTTTTTATTCGGAATCACCTTAGCGGCGGGGCTGTTCTTTCTTCTTTTGGATGTGCTGCGCCTGCCGTATCTCAGCACCGCCAAAGCCATGCTGAACACCACAAGGGCAGAGAAAAAAGCGGCAAGGAGCTTGGAAACCTACCTCATGACGTGGGCGGTGAAGCTCTCCAAGGTGATCCGCATGGATGAATACCGCAGGCACCGGCTGAAAAATGTGCTGAAAGCCACCGGCATGAACATGGAGCCGGAGGTCTATCAGGCTTATGCGCTGGTGAAATCCGGCGTGATTCTGCTGCTGACAGTTCCAGCGGGATTTGTGTTCCCTTTGCTGGTACCGGTGGTGGTGTTCCTTGCGGTCATGGTGTATTTCAAGGAAACCAAAAAGGCAGATGAAAGGCTATCCGCAAAGCGGGCTTCCGTGGAAAAGGAGCTGCCCCGTTTTGTTGCCAACATCGAACAGGAGCTGAAAGCCTCCCGTGATGTGCTGGCCATCGTGGAGAACTACAAGAAAAATGCCGGGGAAGCCTTTGCCGGTGAGCTAACCATGCTGGCAGCGGATATGCGCTCCTCCAGCTACGAGGCCGCCCTTACCCGATTTGAGGCAAGGCTTAATTCGCCCATGCTGTCCGATGTGGTGCGTGGTCTCATCGGTGTGCTGCGTGGCGATGACAGCACGGTGTATTTTCAGATGCTGACGCATGATTTCAAGCAGTTGGAACTGCAGCGACTCAAGAGCGAGGCACAGAAAATACCGCCGAAAATCCGTGTGTTTTCCTTTCTCATGCTGATGTGCTTCCTCTTTACCTATCTGGTCATTATTGCCTATGAGATCATCAAGTCCCTTGGCGGGATGTTTTAGGGAGGGGTGAGCATGAAGAAAATCTTAAAATCCAAACATGGCGAGGGCTACATTGATGTATGTGTCCTTGTCCTCTGCGCCATGCTGGTGATTGCGCTGGCTGTGCAGGTGCTGCCGGTGTTTATCGCAAAGAACCAGCTGGATACCTATGCCACCGAGCTGTGCCGGGAAGCAGAAATCAGCGGCAGGGTGGGCAGTGAAACCAGCCGCCGTGCTGCGGTTCTTACCGAGCAGACCGGGTTGAGTCCTCGGATTTCATGGTCAAAGACCGGGAATATCCAGCTGAATCAGGAAATCACCGTGACCTTGACTTTAGAGAAGAACATCGGGCTGTTCGGCGGATTTGGCTCGTTCCCTATCACCCTGCGCTCGGAGGCCTCCGGGAAAAGCGAGGTGTACCACAAATGACCAAACTAAGACACATTCTCAGGGATAAGGCTGGGAATGGCTTCCCTTTGGTGGTAGCCATTACGCTGGCACTTGTGATTATCCTGTGCGGCGTGATGGAGTTTTTTCGGCTGAATATCATTGCCACCGGTGTGAAAGAAGCCTTGGAGGATGCCATTATTGTAACAGTCAACGACAACTATGCCGATGTGTATCACGGTGTCCGGGAGGGCTACAGCGGCGGCTACCAGCCGAACGGCTCCTCCTTTTCCTACAGCGTAAAGACCGGTGATATTTACGGTTACATGGACGGTGTCCTCGGTACAAAAAATGTCGGCGGTTACCATGTAAAATATACCGGGGATGCTTTGGAGTACAAACTCTCCGGCTTGGATGTTACCATCCGAAATGCGCCGCTGGCTCCTTCTTCTCCACAAAATGCACAGCGATTCGAAGCGGATGCGGTGATCTGGCTGGAGGTGCCGGTCTATTTCGGCGGCAAGGAGCTGGCTCCCATGAAGATCAAGCTCAAGGTTCAGGCGGGATACACTGAAGTATTCGGTGAAAGTGACGTTTGACATGAGTGCTCGGGAAATTGTCTGGACTTCCGAAAAAAATTGTAGTATGGTGAGAAATACAAAAGGTAACATTTTACACTTCTTCAAAGGAGGTTTTCTATATGGGTAATAAAACGAAACGGAGGCTCGCCATTACGGGCGCTTCGATAATCGGCCTTGCGCTGGTGGTTGCCATCGGGATGCAGTTTGCCAAGGAACCCGTCAAGCCGGATGCTTCGTCACAAGAGCCATCCGGTTCTTCGGATGTGGATTCTGAGATACAACATAACACAGAGGAAAAAGAGGTGGTTGTTTCTCCGCAGACCACACCGGAACCGGAATCATCGGAAACGTTGCCACCGCAAACCGATCTGCCGGAGCAGAAGCTCCAGCCTGATCCGGTAAAGCCGGAAGCTCCCGCAAAGCCTGAGCTTCCCAAGGATGCGGATACCACGAACCCGTCCAAGCCGCCGGAATACAAGCCGGAGGATATGGAGAAGAAATCGGCTGCGGAAAGCAAACCGCAAAATGATGGTGGGCTGCCGGGTTTTGACAATGTGCCGGACGGCGGGACCAATCAGGTAATAAGTGCCGATGATATGTACGAAAACGGCAACAAGATCGGTGATATGGATTAAAATAAAATATTCGCATCGAAAGTACGGTTTATGCCGTGCTTTTTTGTTGCGGAAAGGAGGAAAAATGAAACGATTATTTTATGCTCTACTATCGGTATCTTTGATTTTCTACCTGCTTTCGCCAATTCCTGTTTATGCTGTTGGTGATGGAAACATGGATGGAGGCGGTAGCAACATGGGCGATGGCACCAGCACCAACTCGTGGACTCCGGGCAATGAGGGTGTGCGGGTGACGGTGGTTCGGGCAAGTGACCATGCAATGGTTACAACACCGATTGACTTAACAAATCGCCCTCCAAATTCCTCCATTTATAACTTCGGAAAAGTCAGCAAGCTGCAATATAACGGTGGCAGGTCACTATCACCAGTCAAGGGTGGTTATGTTGCAATTAAACCAACACAATCTGTTCCTCACGTCATCAGTACCAACGGAAGCAACAACATTGAAGCCATCAAAAGTTATTTTACAGACGAACAGGTAATTCGAAGCATTGCCGGTCTCACTGGAATGGATTTTGATGTGTTAATCGGCGGCGAATACAAGTTACTTCTGGAGCCAATCGCCTATTATAAATTCGAGGGTGTGATGATTGCCACCACAGCCACAGAAGCGGCTATGTATGACGAACAGGTTGGCGGTCTCCTGCGAAGGAGGATGGTATCTCTGTCCCATAAAAATCTGCCGCTGGCCATGTTCTTGGAGGTGGCGGATCTCGGCTATCCAGCGTGGTCAGGCAGCCGAAGCAAGGCTGCTTCCAATGCGGATATTAAGGCTGCCCTCGGTCTTGGTATCGTGCGGTTTAAAGATATGCCTGCAGAGCCGCCAAATGTTTCCGTGTATGATTACGAATACCGGGTCAACACCGAAGTTATCACAGCGATTACAGTTAGTGGCGGTCAGAGCGATCCGGAGCATCCGGTGTCCGCTACGTTTTATGTGAATGGCAGAAGCTACCGGGTCAGCAACATCTACTATCCGGACGGCGACAGCCAGCTGGCGTGGATACGCTGGACAACGCCAAGCACCCCACAGCAGATGACCATCACGGTTACTGTGTCTGGAGGCGGCAGTTCCAGCAAGGCAACAATTAATGTAAATATTGTTGACCTTGATAAGAATCCGCCGCCCAATCCTGTGGCGGATGACCGCAATGACAGCTTTAGAAAGTCCGCTGTTCCCAACAATCCGCAGCAGACCTCTGCCAACTGGACAGTGTGGCGTCCTTGGTGGCAGGAGCATTGGGTCTGGCACAGCAAGTGGGTATGGGTTGGAAGCAGCGAAAATGGCCATTGGGTTGATAGAGGGAAATGGGTAGACGAGGGATGGTGGGAGTTTGACCTCGACCGGTATCAGGCCAGCCTTTCAGCAAGCATGACAATCCAGCCCGATAACAAAAGCCCCACCGCCAGCGGAAAAGCCATGAAGTCGGGCTATGGCATAAATCAGACGGTTTCCGCCAGAGTTAGCACCAATCAATCCTCGGCGGTAACCGGGGCGCAGACTGCGGTGACCTATTTCCCGGAATTCGGGTATCAAACCTACTGGCGGCTGCTGGAGCGTATGAGTTCAGGCTACAGTGCCCGGTTTGAATTTCAGAAAAACTCCTACAGCACCTATAACCGCAGGACGCATTTTTCACCCATCTGGTTCCCTGACGGAAGCTATACTCCGTACACATGGCTGATAGACAGCTGGACACCCACCGGAATGCTTTCCGTGAACCTTACGGACAACGTCACCATCCGGGATAATTTGTGGAGCGACTGGCACATTGCGCCGCAGAAACCCCATTAAAAACAGAGAAAGAACAAGGCCGCAGCGAATCAAAAGCTGCGGCCTTGCTATTCTCAACCCTATAAAGAAAGGTGGAAAACCCATGAAATCAAAACGAATTGCGATGCTCCTGTGCGTAAGCTTACTGCTGTGCCTGATGTTCAGTACAACGGCCTATGCAGCGGGAACCGGGGATGTAGCCGGAGCCATTGAGGGAACGTGGACAACGGCCGCCCAGCAGATCAAAACCGTGGTTAACAAGGTGGTGTTCCCCGCCATCGATCTGATTCTGGCCGTGTTTTTCTTCGCTAAGTTAGGCACATGTTATTTTGAATATCGCAAACATGGCCAGATGGAATGGGCGGCTCCGGCAATCCTGTTTGCCTGCCTTGTGTTCACGCTGACGGCTCCCTTATATATCTGGCAGGTGTTGGGGATGTAGCGGAGAAAAACGGAGGGTTACTCCTCTGGCTTATCTGTCAGGCGCAGCGGCGTATCGTCTGCATCCATATATGTTTCTTCGCACTCCTGCTGGACGGTGCGCATCATACAAGCGACCTGAGAAACGAGCTTCTCGGCATCGGTTACTGCGTTGAACATTTTATAATAGAGTTTTTTGTAATCTGCCACACAAGTACCTCCTTTGAAATTATTCCGGCGGCCTCCGTTGTGTGGTATTAAAGCTCTGAAAGGACTAATTGTCAAGTCATAAATCAGAGGACAAAAACCAGCCAGTGCTTGGGAGACTTCGGAGGTTATGAAAGAGGTGAAATTCAAATGTTCATATGGGATTTTGTCGCCGACACTGTTCTCGGTCAGATTGTGGATTGGATCTACGGTCAGATCGTGGGCTTCCTCGGCAACTTTTTTATGCAGATGGGAAATATGGGAGCCGACCTGTTTGAAATGAGTTGGGTACAGTCCATCGTGCTGTTCTTTTCCTATCTGGCATGGGCGCTATACGGTGTCGGCCTTGTGGTGGCAGCCTTTGAATGCGGAATTGAGTACCAGTCCGGCAGAGGCAGCATCAAGGATACCGCCCTCAACGCTATCAAGGGCTTCATGGCTGTGGGGCTGTTCACTACGGTGCCGGTGGAGCTGTATAAGCTGTCGGTGTCTTTGCAGGGCAGCTTTACCGCAGGGATTACAGGGTTAGGTACAGACTTCGGCACGGTAGCCCAAGGCATCATCGCATCGTTACAGAATGCGGGAAATCTGGAGCAGGCCATGACCAGCAATGTGTTCGGCGGTCTAAATACGATCACCAGCCCTATCATGATGATCTTTATATTGATCCTGATGGGATATGCGGTCATTAAGGTGTTCTTTGCCAACCTCAAGAGGGGCGGCATCCTCCTCATCCAGATTGCAGTGGGGAGCTTGTATATGTTCAGTGTTCCCCGTGGGTATATTGACGGCTTCGTTTCATGGTGCAAGCAGGTGATCGGTCTGTGCCTTACGGCATTCCTGCAGGCAACGGTGCTGATTTCCGGACTGATGGTGGTCAAAGACCATGCCCTGCTGGGGCTTGGTTTGATGCTGGCAGCCGGTGAAATTCCCCGCATTGCCGGACAGTTCGGACTGGATACCAGCACCAAATCCAACCTCATGAGTACCATATATGCGGCTCAGACTGCGGTGAACATGACGAGAACAGTAGTACAGGCGGTGGCGAAATGAGTGAGAATAAGCTGGTCTACATCTGTTCGCCATACGCCGGTGAGATACGGAAGAATGTAGAATTCGCAAAGGCGGCCTGCCGCTATGCAATGGAGCAGAATTGTACGCCGGTAGCTGTCCATCTTCTGTACCCGCAGTTTCTGGATGACCATGATCCCGTCCAGAGAGAAGCCGGTCTTCGCATGGGGCATCGTGTGCTGGAGGCCTGCGATGAGCTGTGGCTCTGCGGCAACCGGATTTCCACCGGCATGGCGATGGAGCTGAAAGAAGCACAAAAGCTGGGTATCCCTGTCCGGGAGATATCCGCAGAACAAATCCAAGGAGGTTTTGCTATGGAAAAGAAATATGGCGTGTGGGCGATGCGCAGCACCGGTTCGGTATGCGGAGCCGCCCAAAGTTGGTGCAAGCATGACGGCAAGCCCATTGAGTTTGACACGATGGAACAGGCCGAAAGCTATGCCAAGCAGCTGAACGAATCCTGTTATTCCCCCAATGTGCATTATGCTGCGAAAGAAATGGAACCGGAGCTGAATCAAGGCTCCGGTTTTTCCATGCGGATGTAAAGGGGGCGACCTATGTATATTTACCCCGATCACTTAAGAGCAAAGGCGACTTTGTGGCTGTGGCAGCTACGGGATATCGGTATCATCGGCGTGGCGCTGCTCATCTCTGTGCTTGCGGTTTCCCAGCTGGGATTTGTGCCGCCCATTGTGCTGACTGCTGTCTACGCTTTTCTCACCATCCGATTTGAGGACACAAGCATTCTGGATTTTCTCCGGTATGCCTGTGCCTTTTTTATAACCAAGCAGCAATTCTATGAATGGAGGTATACGCCAAATGCGCAGGAATGATAAGGCAGATGCAAAAAAACGAGCCTCCACCCGGCAGCTCATCGGTACCAAGGAAATCACCGAGTACAGCCTGCAGACCTATGGGCATGGAGAGCTTGTGTATTTCATTATCAAGCCCAGCAACATATCGGTGCTGTCGGAGGCCAGCATCAGCACCCGCATTTATGCTCTGATGACTGTTCTTAAAGGAATCGCCGAAATAGAGATTTTGTGCTTAAACAGCCGGGAAAACTTCGAGGACAATAAGCGGTTTCTCCGCAGCCGCATGGAGCAGGAGCAGAATCCCGTGGTACGAAAGCTCCTTGAAAAAGACCTGTCCTTTCTTGATCGGATACAGGTGCAGATGGCCACCGCAAGGGAATTTTTAATCATGATCCGCCTGTGGAATGAAAAAGAAAAAGAGGTGTTCCCATACCTGTCTCGCGTTGAGAAGTCCCTGAAAGAACAGGGCTTCTCCGTCAAGCGAGCGGACAAGGAGGATATCAAGCGCATCCTTGCGGTTTATTTTGAGCAGAATGTCACGACCGAAAAATTCGAGGATTTCGATGGCGAGAGATGGGTTATTTGGAACGAATAGAAAAATGGGAAGTCAAGAGGGTGTTCTTGACTTCCCGTTTTTAACTCCCTATCTTGCTTGTTATATAAGCGCTACAAAAGTTAAAACCATATTGCGTTTTGATCTTTAAATTGTGGTGTTAGGCTATTTTGATAGGGATTATAGTTATTTATGTTACATCCAAATTCTTTTAAAAAGCATATTTTTTCATCCTGTGTCCACTGGATAAGGGAAATACCGTCAAATTCTTCTATTCTGCCATCCACCATAGTGTTTTTAAAATACCATTCAACTAACGTTTGGTCTTCTTTATGGAAAAATTGCTTTACATTCCACGCAAGTACGCTTCCACGGTTATTCCATTCTGTAAACCAATGTTTGATTAGTTCACTACCTTTATATTTTGGTCCCCAACTTTCAATATAAATTGCATCATATGAAAAAATATCTGCAATCCCTAAATCTTGTTTTTGCAGCCACATATCAAACCAAAGTCTGATAGTTTTTTCTCTACTTTGTATAGGAATCATTTTTCAGCCTCCTCGTATCTGTCGTGTACAGTAATTATACCTCACTTCTCTATCAAAGTGAACCATTTTACTTGGAGCCGTCACAAACGTGGCGGCTTTTCCTATATCCAAAATCAAAATACAGAAAGGAAGAAACGCCAATGGCAAGAAAAAGAAAGCCCCAATCACCGCCACAGGAGGATGCCAGAATCCAAGAATTTCTGGATATGGTTGCCCCCTCGGTGGTCAAATTCAACACCGACCACTTCATCTGCGGGAACACTTACCGTTGCGTTTGGGCGCTGCGGGAGTACCCCACCGCCACTGAGGAACAGGCCATTCTCCGCCACTTGGGAGAAAAGGATGGCGTGACCCTGCGTATCTATACCCGCCATGTCACGCCGGTGGAGGAAAAGAAAATCATCAGCAACGCCGCCAATAAAAACCGGCTGAGTAAATCCAACACCAACGATCTGCAGCAGACCGTCATGGCTGAAAGCAATCTGCAGGATGTAGCCACCATCGTGGCGCAGGCGCATCGGAATCGGGAACCCTTCATCCACTCGGCTGTGTACATCGAGCTGTCCGCACATGATCTGGATCAACTAAAGCTGTTGCAGACAGAAGTCATGACCGAGCTGATCCGCTCTAAGCTCAATGTAGACAGACTGATGCTCCGCCAGCAGCAGGGCTTCCAATGCGTGATGCCCAGCGGTTTTAATGTGTTTCGTTATCAGTTCGAGCGTGTTCTCCCGGCCTCCAGTGTGGCGAACCTCTATCCCTTTAATTACTCAGGTAAAACAGATGCAAACGGCTTTTATGTGGGGAGGGATAAGTTCGGCAGCAATGTGCTGGTGGATTTCAACAAGCGAGCCGATGACAAGACCAATGCAAACATCCTGATTCTCGGCAATTCCGGTCAGGGAAAGTCGTATCTTCTCAAGCTCATCCTGTGCAATCTGCGGGAATCAGGCATGAATATAACCGCACTCGATCCTGAAATGGAGTACGAGGATCTGACCAACAACCTCGGTGGCTGCTTCATTGACCTCATGTCTGGCGAATTCATCATCAATGTGTTGGAGCCGAAAACATGGGATGAAAACGGCAGCCCGGAGGATAAGGATGCCCCGCAGACCTTCCGCATCAGCAGCAAGCTCAGTCAGCATATTTCCTTTCTCAAGGACTTTTTCAGAACTTATAAGGACTTTACTGACCGGGAGATCGACACCATCGAAATCATGCTGCAGAAGCTGTACGCAAAGTTCGGCATCAGCGACAGTACCAAGTTCGACCGGCTGACTGCCAAGGACTATCCCATCCTGTCGGATCTGTATGCGCTGATTGAAGAAGAATACAAAGCCTTTGACGAGAACAGCCGCCAGCTTTACACCGCAGAGCTTTTACAGAATATCCTGCTGGGACTGCACTCCATCTGCAAGGGTGCGGAGTCGAAATTCTTTGACGGACATACCAATATCACCGATTCCAGCTTTGTGACCTTTGGGGTGAAAGGATTATTACAGGCAAGCAAAAGCCTGAAAAACGCCCTGCTGTTCAACATTTTATCCTACATGAGCAACGAGCTTCTGACCAACGGAAACACCGCCGCCAGCATCGATGAATTCTACCTGTTCCTCACCAATCTCACCGCCGTTGAGTACGTCCGCAACTTTTCCAAGCGTGTGCGTAAAAAGGATTCGTCGGTAATCATCGCCTCGCAGAATCTGGAGGACTTCAACATCGAGGGCATCCGGGAATATACCAAGCCCCTGTTCAGCATCCCGACCCATCAGTTCCTGTTCAACGCCGGGAATATTGATGCCAAGTTCTATATCGACACCCTCCAGCTGGAGCAGAGCGAATACAATCTGATTCGCTATCCGCAGCGTGGCGTGTGCCTCTACAAATGCGGTAATGAGCGCTACAACCTGATGGTCAATGCTCCGGAGCATAAAGCAAAGCTGTTTGGAAAGGCGGGTGGCCGTTAATGGGAGGTGAGAGAAAAAATGGACATGAAATCCCAGCGATTTGGCATTGAGGTAGAGCTGACCGGCGTCACCCGCAAGGCTGCCTCCGATATTGCCGCCGCCTACTTC
Source organism: Clostridium kluyveri DSM 555 (assembly GCF_000016505.1). Classification (NCBI taxonomy): domain Bacteria; kingdom Bacillati; phylum Bacillota; class Clostridia; order Eubacteriales; family Clostridiaceae; genus Clostridium; species Clostridium kluyveri. The sequence continues at coordinate 3,921,256 of NC_009706.1, read as the reverse complement.
GGCACATCGGCTGTGTATGACGGTACCTATTACGACACCTATTCCGCTATCGACTCCCAAGGCCGCAAGTGGAAATTCATGAGCGATGCCAGCATTACACCGGAGAGGAAATCCGGCAGGCAGACCGTATCTGCTTCGGCAGAATACAAAACGGAGATGGTCAGCCCCATCTGCCGCTGGGAGGACATCGAAAAGGTACAGGAGTTGGTGCGAAAGCTCCGGGAGGCCGGTGCCATCGCCAACAGTTCCTGCGGCATCCATGTTCACGTGGATGCCTCTCCCTTTGATGCTAATACCCTGCGGAATATTACCAATATCATGGCATCCAAGGAGGATTTGATCTACAAGGCGCTTCAAGTGTCGGTGGCCAGACAGCACCGCTGGTGCAAACCGGTGGATAATCGGTTTCTGGAGGAACTGAACCGCAGAAAGCCCCGGACACTGGATCAGGTCGGTCGCATTTGGTACAACGGCGAAAGCCGCAGCAACATCCATTACGATGACAGCCGGTACCACTGTTTGAATCTTCATTCTGTGTTCCAGAAAGGTACGGTGGAGTTCCGTTTGTTCAACGGAACCACCCATGCCGGAAAAATCAAAGCCTACATTCAACTGTGCATGGCCATTTCCGCACAGGCGCTCAATCAGCGCTGCGCCAGCCGAACCAAGACACAGACCACCAACGAAAAGTACACCTTTCGTACTTGGCTGCTGCGCTTGGGACTGATTGGCGATGAATTCAAGACCGCCCGTGAGCATCTGCTGAAAAATCTGGACGGCTGCATTGCTTGGCGTGATCCGGCGCAGGCAGAAAAACAAAAGGAAAGGATGCGGCAGAAAAAAGAAAAAGAACTGGAGCAGACACGGCAGGCCTCCGAAGAAGCACAGCCATCCACTCCAGAACCAACCGAAGCCGAGGCAGAAGATGCCCCGGCTTTTATTATGCGAATGTAAGGAGGAAACCATGACAAAAAATCGCTTATATATTGCCTACGGCAGCAATCTGAATCTGCCGCAGATGGCATTCCGCTGTCCTACCGCCAAGGTGGTGGGAGCTAGCGAGGTTAAAGGATATGAGCTGCTGTTCCGTGGCGGCAGCCGTGGTGCTGTCGCCACCATTGAGCCGCTGGAGGGCAACTCCGTGCCTGTTCTTTTATGGAAAATCAGGTCGCAGGATGAACTTTCCCTCGACCGTTATGAGGGATACCCGAACTTTTACCGCAAGGAAATGCTGGAGGTGGAACTGAACGGAAAGCCGGTGAATGCGATGGTCTACATCATGAATGACGGCAGAGAGTTAGGCGCACCTTCGGATTTTTATCTGCACACCATCGCCGAAGGCTATGAAACCGCAGGCTTTGATACGGATTTTTTGGATCAGGCGGTGGAGAAATCCATCCGACTGGCGCAGGAGCAGCAGGCTGCGGAGGATGCGCAGTTCAACCTTTGGGAACAGAAATGGTGGTGATCACCGATGGCAGACCCGGCAACCATTACCCTTGCGGTGAAAGCGGCAATCGCCGCAGTCACTGACAAACGGACATGGAAAGCGGTGGGCATGGTAATTGCCGCCATTCTCACCCCGTTTATTTTAATCATCGTTATGATTATGAGCCTGCTGTCCGGTACCGCAGAACATAACAATTCCGCTGTAGATCTCACCTTTCACGGCAGGAGTATATCCTCGCAGGTGCCAGCTGAGTACCGGCAGTACATCGAGGATATGCAGGGCAGCTTCTCTGATTTGGATGAAGCTGTGTCTGAGATTACGCCCATGATCGAAAGCGGCAGCATCGACAGCACCCGCATAAAGTCCATTTTTTATTCTCTGTATTTCGGCGCTGAAAATCTGCGGATGAACGCTTCCGATTACCGAGCCTTTGTAGATTGTTTCGTCCGGTACGAGGAGCGCACCGTCACCGATGAGGACGGCAACGAAACGGAGGAAACCTATACGGTGGCTGTTCCCATTACCGGTTTGAATGAGATATACGGAAACCTTGAAAGCACCCTCGGCAGAACCGTTACAGAGAAAAACAAGGTAAATGCCGCTCAGATTTACAGCCGTGTGCTTTATGGACACGGCCTGCCGAGAAATAGAAGCATCGGCGAGGATGAATGGTCTGGCAGTGTGTTTGACGGCGAGATTTACACCGGTGGTGGTAATTTTGCCAGCCCCCTTGGAGCCAATTGGCGTAGTATGGTCACTTCGGAATTCGGCTGGAGGCCGAATCCTTTCGGCGGCGGTGGCGGTGAGGGTCACTCCGGAATTGATCTTGGCGCACCCAAAGGTACGCCCATACAGGCAGCCCGTACCGGTGTGGTCAGCTATGTGAAGAACTCCGGCAGCAGCGGCTATGGCTACCATGTGGTCATCGATCACGGAGATGGCATGGTCACTTTATATGGTCACTGCTCCAAGGTATATGTGCGTTCCGGGCAGACGGTACAGCAGGGCGATGTGATTGCCGCCGTAGGCAGTACCGGGCGAAGCACCGGAAACCATCTTCATCTGGAGGTGCGCATAGGCGGTAAAAAAGTGAATCCAAGACAGTTTTTGCCGTAAAGGAGGCGGCATGATATGAAAGCAATCTTTGAAAGAAAGCCCTCGGATTTTAATCCGCAGGACTTTGAGGTGTCGAAAATTCTACGGCTTCCCGCAAAAGTTTTTGAGGATGTCCTGAAAAGTCCCCAGCGGGATTATGACTTTATTCAGGATAATATAGAGCAGATGTACTGCGACAGTAGTGGTGTGTACCACTGCCTGCTGCTGACCGGCGATGGCAGAACTGACGGACTGCTGGTGGAATCGGAGGACTACGGCTACTGCCGGTATGCCTCCTATGTTCCCAATATTTCTGGGCTGATCGCCCCGGTCAGTAGGCTGAAAGATTTGCTCCGCACCCGCTGGGAGAATCTCCATCTGCTCCACAAGGATGTGGAGGTGCAGCCTGCCACCATCGTGGAATTGGATGAACACACCCTGACCGATGCCGGGAAAGAGGCTTGGACTGATGTTTTGGATGCCGAGGTAGTCAAGGTTTACACCGGTTACTACGGTTTGCAGATGGAGCTGGATAAGGTGAAGCCCTCCCGCTTGGAGGAATTCTCAGCCATGCTTGCCGGGTACTGCCCGGTGTCGGATTATGAAAAATGGGTCACTCAAGAGGACGATGCGCCCTCTCAATCACCCCAAATGAAATTATGAAACGGAGGAAACTACAATGAAAAAAGTAACCTTGGCCGTCAACTTTGACAGCGAAAAGCTGGATGCCCTGACCTATCACATGGGTAAAAAAGACACGGATTTGCAGACGGAGCTGGAGGATACCGTCCAGAAGCTCTATGAAAAGCACGTTCCGCAGGCTACCCGTGAGTATATTGACGATAAGCTCTCCCGTGAAGCTTCAGCCAAACAGAAACCCCAAAGGCCGGTTCGCCCTGCTGCGGCAGGCGGTTCTGATAACGGTATGGCAGACAAGCAACACTGTCCGGGCGTGTGAGCGGCTGTGTTGCCCTGTATGGCCTTTTTGCAGACAAGGTGGCATCCTGATACCTGTCAGGAGAAGCCACCCACGTTGCGCCCGTGTGCAGAGCATTCGAGAAACCCCCGGTCGAGGCGGTAAAACCTCAAAATCAGGGCGTTCCGGTAGGGTCGAAAGTGGTGCAGGTTAAAGGGTTTATGCTGCTTTGGCAGCCTAAACCCGAAAAACACCGACCGGCAAAGCCGTTCGGGGATTATGAAGTGACATAACTTTCTGCCCGAAGCCCTCATTTATTATGCTGGTTTCAGAAAAGGGCAAGGAAATCCGAGCATTTGCGGGGCTTGTTTTGCATACCGGGGCAGGAATCACAGAAAAAGGAGGCAGTATGGCAAAGGAACCGGAGAAAGTCCGCACCGGCTTTTATATCGAAAAGGAAGTACTGGAGCGGTGCGATGAGCTGCTGGAGCAGGCCAATGTGAAATCTCGCAATGAATTTGTCACCGAGGCGCTGAGGTTTTACTGCGGGTATCTTATCTCACAGAAAATTGAAAATTATCTGTTGCAGAGCTTATCCTCCGTTCTCGTCAGCACTATCCGGGATACGGAAAACCGTCTGGCCAGAATGGATTTTAAAATAGCCACCGAGCTTTCCAAGCTCTCTCATGTGGTGGCGTATACCCATGCGGTTGACGATCAGGCACTGCAAAGCCTACACTTAAAATGTGTGGAGGAAGTAAAACGGATCAACGGTGCGATTGATTTTGAAGATGCATATAACTACCAAAAGCGGCGAACCTAAAATTGTAAGATAAATTTGTTTCTTTTGGATATGGACTATGAAAGCATATCCTTTTATATGTTGGTGTACAGCATTGTAGTGCTGGGAAAGGAGATGAAAATGCGATGGAGAAGAGTGAAATCTTTGAAATGGCAGTCCGGGAACTGACGGAAGCTTCAATAGAAAAGCGCAAGGAAGTTCTGGATGACAATGAGCTGCAGCTTTATGCCGAGGTAAAGTCTCTCAGCGCACAGGCTCGTGAGATTTTGAAATCACTGCCGGAGGATCAGCAGAAATTTCTCACCGATTATTTTGAGAAAACAAATCTGATTGCGGATCACGAATGCCAGCACCTCTATGTGCAGGGCGCAAAGGACTGTGTGGAGCTACTCAAAAAACTTGGTGCGCTGTAACGAAACATAGGTAAGCGGCCTCTGCGGGAGTAGGGGCCGTTTTTCATATGCATAATTTCTTAATGATTTCTTTAGAGTAGGATGATATAATATTTCTAAACAAACGCAATGTTGTTTGCGGATAAATAAGAATTTAACAGGGGTAATTTATATAATGGAGCTAAAGTACAAACCAGCTAGAAATATGGATATTGAACCTATATTCAAACTTAATAAAGCACTAATTGACGAGTATGAAAACATAGAAATTATTGATTATCAAAAAGTTTTGTTATGGGTACGGAATAAGATTGAAACGCATATACAAGAGTATATATACGTTATATTTAACGGGAAAAAAGTGGGATATTACTATTTCCATCATACAGATGGAAAAATGGAAATTGATGATTTGTATGTTTTCCCTCAATATCGAAATATGGGCATAGGAACAGAAATATTGAAAAAGTGTATTTCTGAAACGAACCTTCCCATTTTCCTTTATGTTTTTGCAAGCAACAAAAGAGCCATTGCTTTATATCAAAGGTTAGGTTTTGAGATAACAGAAACAATTAAAGGCTCTCGATATATTATGCAGCGTCAGGGGCTTTTCACATAATTCAAAGATATAGTAAATTTTGTTTAGCAAAGATGATATAATAAAAACGAAGGGGAAAAGATGATTTATAAAGAAAATATATTACAGTACGATGATTACTATAGATTAAGAAAAAGTGTAGATTGGAACAATTTCTCAAAAAACAAACTATATCAGCACTTAAAAGAAGTCTATATGATATAGTTGCGATTGATAATAAAACTGTTGTTGGTATGGGTAGATTAATTGGAGATGGCTTATATTACACAATTGTGGATATAGTAGTAATGCCTGAGTACCAGTCAAAAGGAATTGGCAGTGAACTGATCAAAAGAATACTAGACTATGTGGATATCCAAACGCCGCTTTGTGGACGTGCCAGCATTCAATTAATTGCGGATAAAGGAAAAGAATCGTTTTTAAAAAAATGGGGTTCAAGAAAATCCCTCATGAGAATTGTGGTTCAGGTATGAGGAAAGTTATACGTAAAGGCGAAATCTAAACCTCGACTTGTTAGGAGAGTATAAGAAACTCTCATTGGAGGTGGTATTTTGGCAAATCATGATTTTGGAATCCTTGATCAGTTTGAAGAAAACATATGGTATCAGGAGTATGAGCCTGAAAAATATAACTGTATTTCTGTGGACCTGGATGTGATGGATGAGGTCTTCGGCGTCTATCGGGAAGAAATAGAGCAAATCAAATCCTTTGCTTGCATTTCCACTCAGCCAATATGCGGGCTTGAAGAAAGCGGAATTACCCTCCATATTCTCTTAAATCCTTCTGTGATGTTATTACCAAAGCAAACCGCCAACTTCAATCACATCAGCTTATTTTATTGATTGATAAAATACAGGAAGCAATAAAAAATGATAAATACTTAATACATTTTGGCATATGAACGGTTCTTAATGAACGTATTCAAGGGCAAAAGGATAATTCCAATGAGCGACCCGTTGTCGCTCTTTTCTTTTACTCAAATCTGATAATACTGTTTTATTAATGTGATCGCCAAACAAATATAAGAAGTACTTGACTATCCCCTTGGGGGTTGGCTTAAGATAATTTTGAGAGCAATAAGAATCGTGTTAGGAGGAAAATTTATGCTGATAAAAGAAGTTTGTGAGAAATGCAGGCTAACAAAAAAGGCAATAGAATATTACGAGTCTAAAAATCTGATACATCCGCAGATACTCGAAAACGGATACAGGAATTACAGCGATTCCGATATATCTGCACTGAAAGAGATATCTGTGCTTAGAAAATGTGGTATCAGCATTGCCGATATTGCAGAGATACTAATTAGCTCAAATAAACCGGCGGCTTTAGCCAAGTGCAAATATATCACGGAATTACGGATGCAACGTTTGAATGATATACAAAAGTGTATGGACAGTCTGATTGCCAATTACGATGTGAATCGTGAATTTGACTATCTGCAAACGCATGATGCGGACTTATACACCGTAAAAGAGAACTTGGTTTTTGCTTTTCCCGGAAACTATGGCCTTTATGTATCAATGCATTTTGGCAGATTCCTGAACGGGACAATTGAAACTGAGAAACAACGAAAAGCTTATGATGCTATCGTGCAGTACCTTGATCATGTGGATGTGTATTTGCCTTCAGAGCTTTCTGAATTTTTGGAATTGCTTTTCAATGCAAGTGAAAAAATTGATGCGCTAAAGATGGAAGAAGAAATAAACGGAAAAATGCATAAAATGCTTGCTGATACAGACTGTTACTTGGAACGCAACCGGGAAGAAATTGAACGGTATATTGAATTTAAAAGCTCTGATGAGTATCAGAATTCCGATGCAGGCAAAATTCAAAGGTACATGTTGGATTTTCAAAAAGAAAGCGGCTATCAAGAGGTTTTAATAGCCAACATGAAAATACTCAGTCCCGCTTATGCTGAATATTTGAAAAAGGTTGAAGCAGCAAATGACATTATGCTGAAAAAGTTTCCAAAAGCAAAGGATATGTGAATTAAATTAATATACGATTTATGATTTATTCTTTAGGGCGATCATAAAGTTGATCGCTCTTTTCTTTTGCCCAAAAACGCAGAAAGGAGGCTGCCATGCCGAAAATCATCTTTACCTCGCAATATATGCGGGATGCCCCGCCAGCCCAGCTTGAAAACTATGTGAAGTACATCGGAACCCGTGAGGGTGTGGAAAAAATTGATGAGAGCAAGCTGTTGCTTTCGGCTACGGTAAAACAGCAGCAGCTGATCCAACAGATCATCCGGAATATTCTCTCTGCCAAAGATATGCTGGAGTATGCCGACTACTGTGAAAGCCCTACCATCGGCAACGCTACCGAGTTTATCTCCCTGGCATTGGAACAGAACCTGAACCTCATCGGCAAGCGTGAAAACTATGTGGAGTACATCGCAGGCCGCCCCCGTGTGGAGCGCATCGGTGAGCATGGTTTGTTTACCGATGCAGGCGTGCCGGTGGTGCTGGCGCAGGTGCAAGAGGACGTGTGCAACCACAAGGGCGCTGTCTGGACACATGTTATCAGCCTGCGCCGGGAGGATGCCGCAAGGCTCGGGTACGACAGCGGCAGGCAGTGGCAGGATTTGCTGCGCAGCAAAAAAGCCATGCTCTGCAAGCATATGAAAATCGACAGTGAGAACCTCCGCTGGTATGCTGCCTTTCATAATGAAAGCCATCATCCCCATGTACATCTCATGGTTTACTCAGCCAAGGATAATGACGGCTTTCTCACTGAGCCTGCCATCGAAGCCATGCGCTCGGAGCTGGTGCACGATATTTTTCGTCTGGACTTCGCTCACATTTACGAGCATCAGAACGAAGCCCGCAGCCAGCTCAAGCAGGGTGCCGCCGAGGTAATGGCCGAGCTGCTTTCACAAGTACAGGATCGTGTCTGTGAAAACAAATCTATCGAAGCGAATCTGCTATTGTTATCGAAACGGCTTCAAAACACAAGAGGCAAAAAGGTGTTTGGATACCTCAAGGCTGATGTGAAAGCCATCATTGACCGCATCGTAGATGAGCTTGCCAAGGAGGAACGCATCGACAGGATCTACCGGGCATGGAATGATTGGCAGAATGAAATCCTTAAAACTTACACCAACAAGCTGCCGCCTCTTCCTCCGCTCTCGCAGCAAAAACAATTTAAAAGTATCAAAAACATGGTGATTGCCGAAGCGTTACGCTTAAGCAGTCACCATGTTTCATTTGAGGATGAAGCCGCAACGGAACCGGAGCTGCCGGAGTCTGCGGATGGTGAGACGGAGGAAGCCTTCATGGAGCCAGCTGATGTAGTCTTTCGCGCTGAGTGGAGCCAGCAATATAAGCTGGCAAGAAAATATCTCTACGGCAGCGAGGATATGCTGCAGGATTTTGATAAGGCATATCATCTGTTTCTGCTGGAAGCGGAATCTGGCAATGCCCTTGCCATGCATGATCTCGGCAGGATGTTCGCCGATGGATTAGGTCGTGAAATTGACTTACAGGCTGCACACACATGGTATGAAAAAGCGCTGGCGGCTTTTTTATCCGCAGAAGAAGAAAAAGCAAAGCCCTATCTGGAATACCGCATCGGAAAGATGTACGCCGCCAGTCTTGGTACAGAGCAAGACTACGGGCAGGCAGCTTCATGGTTTCAGCAGGCGGTGGACAAGAACCACAAGTACGCCCAATATTCCCTTGGTAGCCTTTGCTACCGTGGTCAGGGTGTTTCGCAGAATTATGCGCAGGCGCTCCGGCTCTATACCTTGTCTGCCAATCAAGGAAACCCCTATGCGGATTATGAGCTTGCCAAAATGTATCGTGACGGTGTCGGTACGCCGGTGAATACCGCTGCTTCCGATCAGCATTTCAAAGCCGCCTTTCCCGGATTTTATCGCCTGGAAAAGGACAGCCATGATGATAAGCTGCAATACCGCCTCGGTCAGATGCTCTATACCGGAACCGGCACAGAAAAGGATGTGCAGGCGGCGGTTTCCTATCTGGAGCAATCGGCGCAGCTTGGAAATGTGAATGCTCAATATCTGCTGGGTAAGGTGTGTCTGGAAACCAGTATCGGAAACCCTACGCAGGCGGTAGCTTGGATGACTAAAGCAGCGGAGGCCGGAAACGCCGGAGCGCAGTATGCCCTCGGAAAGCTGTACCGGGATAGCACTCATGTGGAGAAAGATATTCAAAAGACGGTAGCTATGTTTAAAGCTGCCGCCGAGCAGAAAAACGAGTATGCCGCTTACCAGCTCGGCAGGCTCTATCTTTCCAGTGAGGATATCCCGAAGAATGTTCCGGAAGCGGTCAAGTGGCTTACACTTTCCTCCGATCTCGGCAATGCCTATGCCCAGTATGCCTTGGCGAAGCTGTATCTTTCCGGTGACGGCATTCCCAAGAATGTCGGTGAGGCGATCCGGCTGTTTACCTTATCCGCAGAGAAGAAAAATGAGTTTGCCGCCTATCAGCTCGGCAAGCTCTATCTCCAAGGGGAAGATGTCCCAAAGAATGTGGAAGCCGCTATCCGTTGGCTGACCGCTTCTGCCAATCAGGGAAACCAATATGCACAGTATGCTCTTGGTAAGCTGTATTTTTATGACGGCGATGTTCCCCGTGACAAGGAAAAGAGCCTTTACTGGCTGGGACTGGCTGCGACGCAGGGCAATGTCTATGCGCAGTACTTTATTGATAACATAGGCAGCTATCGCAATCCCTCGGTGCTACTGGCAGCCACCCGGCTTATGCACCGGCTGGAGAATTTGTTCCGGGAGGATTACCGCAGAACCGCAGGAATCGCTGCCGGTCAAATCGACTGCAAGCGCAGACGGAAGCTGCAGGAGAAAAAGCAGGCGCAGGGTCACAAGCGGGATGACTATGCGCCGCAAATTCATTTATGATGGGAGGTTTTACTCATGTCAGACTACATCCATTTTACAGACGAACAAAAGGAACGAGCCAACTCCGTAGACTTGGTGGACTTCCTCCAGCGGCAAGGAGAAAAGCTCCTGCCATCAGGGAGGGATAAGCGGCTGGCCAGCGATCACAGCATCACCGTTCGGGGCAACCGCTGGTACGATCACGCTTCTGAGGAGGGCAGTTATGCTATTGATCTTGTGAAACGGCTCTATAATCTGTCTTTCCCGGAGGCGGTTAGCCTCCTGCTGGGTGGTGAGCAAGGCGTAGAATACCGGCAGCACAGCAAATTCAGTGAACCGGAGCAGCGAAAGCCATTCGCTCTGCCGCCAGCGCACACGGATATGCGCCGGGTGTTTGCTTATCTCATTAAACAGCGCTGTATCAGCCGAGAGGTGGTGTCGGAGTTTGCCAGAGAGAAGCTGCTGTTTGAGGATGCAGAATACCACAACGCTGTGTTTGTTGGCTTCGATGAAAAATGCGTTGCCCGCCATGCCCATAAGAAAAGTACGGCAACCGGCAGTGCTTTTCGCATCAATGTAGAGGGCAGCCATCCGGCCTACAGCTTTCATTACGTTTCCAAGAATCCAAGCCCCAACAACCTGTTTGTGTTTGAAGCACCTATTGATCTGCTGTCCTACATCAGTTTGCATCCACAGAATTGGAAAAACGCCAGTTATGTGGCGCTGAACGGTGTGTCGGAACAGCCGGTGCTAAAACTATTGGAACTGTACCCTCAGCTTCAACGAGTGACACTTTGTCTGGACAATGATAAAGCTGGTCATAAAGCCGCCAGCCGCATTCATGAAACATTACGGCAGCAGAGATTTGAAGATGTGGTGTATGATGTTTCCGCACGCAAGGACTGGAATGAAGATTTGAAAGCATTATACTCGCAGGAGCAAGCCGCACCATCTATGGTAATGACATAAAAAGCATGACAGCTGATGAGTAACCGTCATGCTCAGTTTGCTTATTAACCAAATGTTACTAAAGCGGATTAACTGGAGTTTGCAGACTATATTCCAACTATTTTTCTTGCTGTATTTGCTGTTCGGATTGTAATCTTGTCCCTTATATTTGAACTGGCAGTCTTTGACCACCAATTTGTCTTTTGATAATCTTTTCGGTTAAAAGACCAGAAAACAGCATTTTTATAATTGTATACTTTCTCATACTCCTCTTTAGGACTTCCAACCTTATTATAAAACTCGTTATAAGATAAGGGAGGAAACATAAAAATAAGGTTATCATATATGTCCTTGTTATCATCGCCCCACCAATCGGGCGCATTATTTAATATATCTTCCAATTCTTCCTGTAAAATAATAAAAACTGGTATATCTAACTCAAACTTGTTTTTTATCATCATTTTTATTGTATTTACAAGAATAGCCGTATCATCTATATCACTTGAAAAGATAACGTTGCCGCTATTGAGGTGTGTAAAAACTTCTGTATAGCCCATTTCTACAAAACCTGTTTTTAGTTCAGACATTGCTATCTTATTTTTGCCGCTTACATTGATACCTCTTAATAATGCAATGTATCTTTTCATATACAATTTCACCTCTTAGAATTCTGATTTAATAATTCGTCTACTATCTTAAACTTGATTAACAATTGCCGAGCCTTATATTTCTAAGGCCAATATTTACAGTCATTATACTACAAGTTCAATTCAAATAAAAGAAAGGAGTTCCCTATGTTATCCCAAGTAACTATTCTAATTGCAGTGGCCGCCGTGATGTTTTTTGTCATCGGCGGTCTTTCTCTTTTAGCACACTATTATACCCTTAGCGGCATTAAATCTAAAACGGTCGGTGACGGTCAGCACGGTACCGCCCGTTTTGCCACAGAAAGCGAAATCAGACGGACATACACACATGTAACCTACGAGCCGGAAAAATGGCGGCGTGGGCAGAATCTGCCCACCTTGCAGGGGCTTGTGGTAGGGAGTAAGCAAAAGGCAGGCTCTACCACCGCCCTTATTGATGACGGCGATATTCACTGCCTCATGATCGGTGCTGCCGGTGTAGGTAAAACCGCAAACTTTCTATACCCCAACATCGAATACGCCTGCGCCTCTGGCATGAGTTTCCTCTGCACCGATACCAAGGGGGATTTGTTCCGAAACTACGCAGGCATCGCAAAGGATTATTATGGCTACAAAATATCTGTGCTGGATCTGCGTAACCCCACACGCTCGGATGGGGATAACATCCTGCAGCTGGTGAACCGTTATATGGATGCCTACATGGAAAATCCGGAGAATCTCGCGCTGAAAGCTAAAGCGGAGAAGTATGCCAAAATCACTGCCAAGACCATCATCTCCAGCAGCGGCGAGGATTCGGCAAGCTATGGGCAGAACGCCTTTTTCTACGATGCCGCCGAGGGATTATTGACATCCGTGATTCTGCTGATTGCAGAATACTGTCCTCCGGAGAAGCGGCACATCATATCGGTGTTCAAAATGATACAGGATTTGCTGGCTCCCTCCCCGGTGAAGAATAAAAGTCAGTTCCAGCTGCTTATGGATAAGTTACCGACTGACCATAAGGCAAGATGGTTTGCGGGAGCCGCCCTCAACACCGCAGACCAAGCAATGGCCTCCGTGCTGTCTACGGCTATGTCACGCCTCAATGCCTTTCTGGATTCCGAGATGGAGCAGATTCTGTGCTTCGACAGCTCGCTGGACACGGAAACCTTCTGCAAGGAGAAGTGTGCCATCTTTATTGTGTTGCCGGAGGAAGATAACACGAAATACTTTATGGTGTCGTTGTTCCTGCAACAGCTCTACCGGGAGATGCTGACCGTGGCCGATGAATACGGTGGCAAGCTTCCCAACCGGGTCATGATCTTTGCCGATGAGATCGGAACCATCCCTAAGATCCAGTCAATGGAGATGATGTTCTCCGCAGGCCGTTCCCGCCGCATCAGCATGGTACCCATCATTCAATCCTTCGCTCAGCTTGAGAAAAACTACGGCAAGGAGGGTTCCGCAATTATCATTGATAACTGTCAGGACATTTTATTTGGAGGCTTTGCACCCAACTCGGAAAGCGCAGATATCCTCTCAAGGGCGTTGGGGAATAAAACCGTCATGTCCGGTTCCATCAGCAGAGGAAAGAACGATCCCAGCCAGAGCCTGCAGATGATCCAGCGCCCGCTGATGACACCGGATGAGCTGAAAACTCTGCCCAAGGGGAACTTTATTTTGGCCAAGACCGGCTGCTGTCCCATGCGTACCAAGCTGCCGTTGTTCCTGAAATGGGGCATCCGATTCGAAAAGCCCTTTGAGGGGGAGGAACGTGCCGCCCGAAAGGTTCACTATGCCGACCGCTTTGAGCTGGAGCAGGAAATCCTCCAGCGAGGCTGTGCTTATGAGGAAGATGACTTTGCTGAATTTCCGGAGCCTCCCGGTGATGACCGCAACGGAGGTATGCTGCATACTCCAGTGCAGGAGCATGAGTCGGAGCTTCCCACCATGCCTCTACGTACCGATTAGGGGGTGTTCGTGATTTGAACTATCTTTCCTCACTCTATGCTGAAAATGTCCCACACCGTGCCGTGGCGGTTTACCGGTATCTGAAAGACCGGGCGAACAGGGACGGAACCTGTTATCCTGCAATCGGTACTATTGCTAAGGACTTGAAGCTCTCCCGCCGCACGGTACAGCGAGCCATCGCCGACCTCGAAAAGACCGGCTATCTTCAAAAGGAACAGCGCTGGCGGGAAAACGGCGGCAAGAGTAGTCTGCTGTTTACGGTGAAATGAGAAAACACATACCCTACCGCCAAGGGAGCAGTGCGTCCTGTCGGCGGCATATGGTATGTGTCATCATGGCCTATGCAGTGAACTTGTCACTCTAAGGATTTCTTTAAACACAGAGAAACAACAATAATTACTTTAACATGAAGAAAATCCACCTCCGAAGAAAGAAGATGGATTCTGCTTATCTGGCATCCAATAGCGCCTTGATGGTTGCGGCGGCTATTTTGATTTCCTTTTTGCCGCACAGCTGAATCATATGCATGAGCTGTTCTTTTTCTCTGTCTGAATGTTGAATTTCTGGGTAAAAGATCGTATCGGCTGATATTTTCAAGGCGCGGATAATCTTAAGTAGTACCGGCATTCTTGGGTGTTTGTTTTCATTTTCAATGGCCATTATGTATCTTGGCGTGACTCCGACCTGTTCCGCAAGGGCATCCTGTGTCATGCCTGCGGCAATCCGGGCTTCCTTTATGGTCTGACCAAATGAGTTCAGCAATTCCTCCACTGTAAGTTCACCTCCTCACCCAATTTTACAGTATGGGCTTAGGATTGAGAACGAACCAGTGATGACTGTTAGGGAGAACAAAAAACAATAATAACCTAGGTCATTGATGAAAAGCAAGATATACTGGTTGTTTTTTGAAGGTAACTTAAGAATAAACGATAGACTTAGGAAAGTTTCCTTCCTATGAAATAAAATCCATTCGATTTATGCCCGTTCATAGTCGTAAATGTCAGGCGTTCATATTTCAATGTGCTAAAATCAGCCATAAGCTCCTTCAACCATTTCTCTGAGTGATGGCGAAGAACGGCGCCTTCCGGCAATTCAAAGACACCATAGATGCCATACTTTTCTTCAAAGCTTTGATAGCGGGCTTGATTTCGTTCATCTGAATTGATAAGGAAATCATTGATGTAGAGAATTCCGTCAGGTTTTAATACACGATTTATTTCGGAAATCAGAGCCTGCTGTTCTTCATTGCTTTTGATACAAGTCAGGACGGCAAAGAGTATCACTGCGTCTATACTATGATCCGGCAAATCAATCCCTGCATCTTTTTTCAAACGGAGGTCAAGATAAGGAGCCTGCTGTTTTCCCCGTTCGATCATTCCCTGCGAAAAATCCATGCCAATCAGATGCCTGTACCCAAGATGATGCAATTCGTTTAATGTACGGCCATAGCCGCACCCAACATCAAGAATGACGGCATTGAGATCGAGATAATTGGCGAATTCATTTGCCTGAAATGGCGTTGTAAACTGTTTTGTCTCCGATACACTGTTCCAGTAATCTTTTTGTTCCATCGGATTATTCCTCCTTTTGTGATTTTATTAATTATATCGGGATACGTAGAAATTATTTCCATTGTAGTCATATACCGTAAAATACGCGTTGCTATTTCGCCTGTTTTGTATTTACCCCCTGAAAATAAGGCAGTCGCATAAACGCTTCCTTTAGCTTTTGCTTTGCAGATTGAAAAAGCATTTCGTTTCTATCCGTTAGCTCTTCTTCTCCAAAGTAGCGGTCTGCGATATATTTTGTATACCGCAGTTCCATCATCACACCCTCAATCCGCTCGCCAAAAAGCTCACGGTAATGATTAATAATATGTCCTCCCAAGTTTGCATTATCTATAACACTGTAGCCTTGTGCTGTAAGATTTTCGTGCAGTCCATACAACGTCTGCTCAGAGGATGTAACGCCGCGTCGGTTGGATAAATAAATATCTTGGCTGCCGCCATCGCCAAAGTCAAGGAAGAAACTGTGCAAGTCCAAAAGGAGAACCGACGGATACACCTTTAATTTTTCACGCAAAAGTTTTTCAAGCGCCTGATGATAAGGGTCATAATACAGGCCTACCCGACGGTTAATTTCATTCTCATTCAGCGGTGAAGAATACAAACGGCTGCCTTGAGTATTTTCCTGATAGACTACGGTTTTGCGGTAATCCCCATGTTTTGCACTATTGACCGGCCGGTTCATATCTACCACATAACGGCTTAGGTGGTTGATGATCGTGGTGCAGCCCATTGCAGGAAGAAAGTCGTATAGCTCCGGCAAGAACCAATCTGTGTTTGACAGACAGACGCCTTTAAGGAAGCTGCTGCGAATGTCTTCGGGGACAAAGGTGCCGCTGTGGGGTAAATCAATCACCACCGGAAACTGGTGTACGTTTTCATTTAAAACCGTATAGTGTTCCAAAATGCTCCGCTCCAATCTTACGAGTCTTTGATTTCTATTTGAACTTAACGGATGACCCATTCATTATCTCTTGCAGGGTATTCTGTTTTCTGCAAATGCCCATCAGAATGACCACAAAATATGCCTTGACTGTATTGCCAAGGATTTCTTCAATTACTCTGGGAATCCATATGACTGCAAACGGCAGTACCTTCCATGCGGTAAAAATTGTTTCACGCAATACGACTGTGTTAAGAGTGGTGACAATCAAACCGGAACCAATCATAGCGATAAGAAGTTGGGGGATCTGCTCCCTGCTTGTGTCATGAAAAATCTTTTTCGACAGGAAGAGATCAGCGGCTAACAACAGGATGCCGAGAGTTGCGCATCCAATCATTGCGGTTGTGACCCAAGAAATATATGTTGCCAGATTTCCCGATGGATCTTTTGTACCAATGGTTCTTTCAATCAGCATTTTACTGATAAGGTGCATGTTGTCCGTATTGACGTTTTCTTTTTGTACATGATTGTAGAATTCACGATTAACGCCATCGGCAGCCAGAAACGCAATATTACAAATCCCTGCTAATAACATGAGTACGGAAAAAATTGCAACTATCATTCTCATTTTCTTGTTGTCTTTGTTGCACAGGACAGACCATAATGCGCCCCGGATAAATCCACCGGCAGCTACGACCAGCGTCATAAGAGGTATATAGGTTCCAACAGGCTTTAAAAGGTAACCCAAAAAGTCAGAAAGCCCGGACACAACCGCGCCATATACTGGCCCGAATAACAGGGATGGCATAATGGAGAAAATGCCGGAGATGCCAACACTCATTCCATTTTGACCAAACACGGGTATGTAGAAAGAAAATGTTGTTTTTAAAACAAGTGAAATACTGAGAAATACCGCAGAGATTGTGATGCGGCGCACATATAAAGTTGTATTCTTCAATTTAACTTCTCCCTTCTTAAATAGAACGTGACATAGAAAGTTTATTGTTAAATTGAATTTCTAAGTTATAACCATCAAATACACCTCCTGTCATGCAGCACAGCTACACAACAAGAGGCACAATCATTACACCGCTTCTCCTTATGCAGCAGCGGGATGCGAACCTTGTACCGTAAGCCCTAAAAGGCTTTTCGTCCCTCTGACAACTCCCCGTTCAGAAGGCACTGCAAATCAATGATTTACGCACAACGTTCTACTCTGCTCTGATTCAAATGTTCTCTGAATGGTATTAAGTGCATTCAGAAAATAAAAAAGACCCACCAATCCAAGCATCATGCCCAGACGGTCGGCTTTCCAAAACGCTGTACTCCCTGTGGTTGAATCCACTTCCGTCAGTCATACAACACATTTATATTACCACTGCTCATTAGTATTGTCAACTTCAAGGCACAAATAGAAATTCATTGGACTCGCTGCATGATAGAGCGTGAGCTCGTAGGCTTTCAAAAATTCTTTCCAAGCAAAAAATTTATCGTATTAGCGCACAGCCAGCTCCCTCTCTTAATTAAAGTGAGAGGACTGGCTTTGCAAGGCGGTTGTTGCTTTCATTCGCGATTGCGTATATACTGAGAGAAAGACACAAGTTGGAGGAATACAAATGCTTGATTATATATCCGTACAGCAGGCCGCTGATCAATGGGGTATCTCAAAGAGAAGAATACAGAAACTCTGCGAGGAAAACAGAATAGCCGGAGCGGTTCGTTTCGGTCGCGCATGGGCAATTCCAAAGGATGCGGAGAAACCAGCTGATGCGAGGAAGAAAGAAGAAAAAAAGTAAATGAATCGAAGGAGGATTGAAAATGAGCTATAAAATCTTAGTGATTGATGATGATAAAGAGCTGTGTGCTTTGATCAGGCAGAGCGTGGCGGTTGAAAGTATAGACGCAGACCATTGCTATTCCGGTGCGGATGGGCTCGCCATGCTCCAGAAGAATGATTACCAGCTTATTCTTTTGGATGTGATGATGCCGGGAATGGACGGCTTTCAGACTATGGAGAAAATACGGCAGACAAGCAGTGTTCCCATACTAATGCTGACCTCCAAAAATGACAGCACATCAAAGGTTCGCGGACTGCGCTCGGGTGCGGATGATTATCTGACAAAACCCTTTGATATGGATGAACTGATTGCCCGTGTGGTTTCCTTAATCCGCCGTTATACGCGGTTCAATACGACTGGAGATCATTCACAGCCGCTGACTTATCAGGGGCTGACCATAGACTTGGACAGCCGGAGCGTAACCACTCAGAACGGGACGTTTGAATTGCCGCCGAAAGAATTTGACCTGCTGCTGTTCTGCGCGAAAAATCAGGGGAAGATTTTGACAAAACAGCAGATTTACGAGGAAGTTTGGGGTGAAGCATACGTTTATGATGACAGCAATATTATGGCGATTATCAGCAGGCTCCGCAAAAAAATCGAACCTGATTCCGGCGCTCCCTATTACATCCAGACGGTAAAAGGAATCGGCTACCGCTTCAACAAGGAGGTGTAAGCCGTGATTCTCGATGTGACATTAGGCATACTCTTCTTCCTTGCTCTTCTGTTCGGTATGATTTGTATGGGAAAACTCCTTGGTGTCAAGCGGCAGCTTCAGGACATGACAGATGCTCTGAATGACATTGAAGCCGGAAACGGAAATCGCAGAATTCTTGCCGTGGACAATGAGTTGACCGCAGACCTTTCCTACAAAATGAATGAAATTGTTACCCGTTACGAGGAACAGCTCTCCGGACTCAGGACAGCGGACGAAACCAATCGTCAACTCATGACTAGCCTCTCCCATGACGTGCGGACACCGCTCACTACATTGATCGGCTATCTGGATGCGTCGCATAGAGGCGTTGTCACAGGAAAAGAGCGCGAGGATTATCTGGAAATCGCCAGACACAAAGCCCACGACCTGAAGGATTATATCGATGTCCTTTTCGACTGGTTCAAGCTCAATTCCAGCGAATTCGCCTTATCCATAGAGCGGGTGGAGCTTGCGGAGCTAACCCGAAATGTTCTGAAAGACTGGATTCCCATATTTGAAGAAAATCATCTAGACTACGAAATTAATATTCCGGAAAGGCCGCTGTTTGCAAAGGTGGATTTGGACGGATATGCCCGTATTATCAACAATCTGGTGCAAAACGTCATTAACCATAGCCGGGCCACACAGATAAAAATCGAAATGACACAAGAAGGAAATAAAATTGAAATCCGTATCACAGACAACGGGATCGGCATCGAGAAAGCGGATCTGCCGCACATCTTTGAGCGGTTATACAAATGTGATAAAGGCCGCTCTGATAAGGGAAGCGGATTGGGACTGTCCATTGTCCGGCAGATGGTCGAAAAAATGGACGGTAAGATTACCGCCCAAAGTGAACCAAACCGATATACAGCGTTTATCGTTGGCTTCTCAGTAAAAAATTGAGTGAATCCCTGTCTGTGGGCAGGGATTTTTTTTCTGCCAAAATTGCAAGGTTAATGCAAGGTTAATGCAAGGTTAATGCAAGCTTGGCGTGTTACACTGGTTTCAGTAAGAAAAGGAGGTTCTGAGATTGAGTGATATAATCATTGAAACAAAAAATCTTACCAAACAATATGGCGCGCAGAATGGCGCGCAGAAAAGCGTTGCCAACCTGAGTATTCATGTAAAAAAGGGTCGTATTTATGGGTTGCTCGGACGAAACGGTGCCGGAAAAACCACGACGATGAAAATGCTGCTAGGCCTGACGCAGCCGACCTCGGGAGAGGTGAAAATTTTCGGTAAAAGCATTCGTGGAAATGAGAAAAAAATCCTGCCACGTGTCGGCAACCTCATTGAGTCGCCGGGCTTTTACCCAAATCTGACCGGCACGGAAAACCTGAATATCTTTGCCCGACTCCGGGGTGTTTCCAAGCGCAACGCTGTTTCCAGCGCATTGGAAGTTGTCGGGCTGCCGTACGGCGATAAAAAACTGTTTTCACAATACTCACTCGGTATGAAGCAGCGTCTGGCCATCGCGCTTGCCATCATGCACGACCCGGAACTGCTGATTCTGGACGAGCCGATCAACGGGCTTGACCCCATCGGCATTGCGGAAGTCCGTTCGTTCATCCGGGAGCTGTGCGACGCGAGAGGAAAAACCATTTTGATTTCCAGCCACATTCTTTCGGAAATATCCCTGCTGGCGGACGATATCGGCATCATCGACCATGGGGCTCTGCTGGAGGAAGAAAGTCTTTCTGAATTAGAAGAAAAAAACAGTAAGTATGTTCATTTCATCGTCTCCGACACGGCACAGGCGTCCAGAATCATGGAGCGAAGCTTTGGGACGAATAACTTTACGGTGGAAAATGACCGCAGTCTGCGCCTGTACGATACGAATTTGCCGGTGACGGCGCTCACCCGCGCTTTTATTGAGAGTGGATTGGAGGTCGCGGAAGCCCATACTTGCGAGGATACGCTGGAGGACTACTTCAAGCGCGTGACCGGGGGTGAGGGCATTGCATAACCTGATCCTCTGTGAATTTCAAAAGTTCAAACGGCGTCCCATGTTTCTGCTGGCGACACTGGCGGCATTCATTTTTCCGATTGTGATGACAGCGCTGTACTGGAACACCCCAACGCAGCCGGATTTTGACAATCTATTTTCGGGAATTGTTGACTACGGAGATTTCCTTCTGCTGCTTCCCATTTTGGTGGTAATCTCTACTTCGCTGTTTTTTACGGAGCAGGACAGCGACACGTTAAAAAACCTTGCGACGATCCCGGTCTCAAGAGAAAGGCTTGTGCTGGCGAAAATCAGCGTCATGGCGATTGTCGCCGTGGCCTATTCCCTCGGCGGATTTCTAGCCAGTGCAGTGTGCGCAAAGCTGCTGGGCATGGCTCTTATCAATATGGGGCAGAAATTTTTTCTCAGCATTTTGCTTGGGATTATGCTCCTGACAGCAGCTCTCCCATGCGTGGTGTTAGTGGTGTGGTTCAATAAGAACAACCTGATTTCCATTGTCATCACCCTGTTTTATACGATTGTCAACTACGTCGTCCACTTTACGGACGCAGGCATGCTGACACCTGTCGGCGTGAATATCGGGACTGTGCTGCCCATCCCGCTGATCAACCGCTGGATCTATCAGTTTTACGATCCGGGGAAAGGTTCAGCATCGGAATTTTATGAAACCATGCGGCCCTACTTCGTTTCCACCCCCGTCTGCCTTATAATCCTTGTGGTGATGGCGGTTGTGTTTACCGCGCTGATGATACGAATTTACAACCAGCGCGAACTATAGAAAGGAGGCGTGACGATGAATTTGATTCGCACAGAATTTCAAAAACTGAAACGGTACAGCATCATCCTCGTCGGCATCATCGGTGTAACCTGTTCTCCTATCATTTCAATTGCGATGCAGAACATGATGTCGGACGACGCCAAGACCGTTTTGAACTATACATTTCCTGATTTACTTAACAGCACCATCTGGAACAACATGACAATCTTTTTCCCTATGATTCTCGCCCTGATCGGCGGCTATATGATCAACCGGGAATACACGGATGACACCCTCAAGAATCTGCTGACCGTTCCCGTCAGCTTCCCGCGCCTTATGGCTGGCAAGCTGACCGCCCTCGGTGTGGTTGCGTTGCTGCTCGGCCTTTATAATGCATTCATTACAAGTATCGTCGGACTGATCTGCTGCCCGGAAAACATGTCGCTCTCCGTCATTGTATCGGGAAGCATCCAGATTATCGGTATGGCCCTCTTTACCTGTATTGGAGAATTCCCTCTGATCGCCCTTTGTGGGCGCAGACAGGACGCTTTCCGGGGCGGAGCCGTGGTTGCGTTCCTTCTCGGATACATTACGATTTACTTTAAGAATCCCGTGATCCGCAACCTGTGGCCGTTGTCAGCCGGGCTCAGTATCGTGGGGTTTGGCGGCGAAGGTTTTGTGTCCGATACCGCAGGCAGCTATGCTTCCACGCAGAACACTTTTATTGGCATCTGCGTAATCTTAGCAATGATAATACTGACAGGAATCATCATCCATATTCCGAGCAAAGATGCAGCTGCAGCCGCTTCCTTAAAGAAAGGCGGTCACGGCAGGCAAAACCGACAGGAGGCTTATAAGTGAAAAAATACATTCTCTTCTTAATGATCGCGTGCTGCTTCGTTTTCGTACTGACAGGCTGCACAAAAGATGAAATTGTCAATCATTATAACGAGGCTTTGCAGGAGGCCGGGGACGATAACCTGACGAAAGACAGCAAATTGCAGGGAAAGCGCAGCTTCGGCTCCGACAGCTATGTCGGAAACTATTCCGCTGATTATGACAGCTTCACGGGAACGGAAACCCTCTTTGGCGGAACGGCGCTGGAACGAAACGACGGAAATGAAATCAAAGTCACCTGCACACTCAACATCACGGATGGGACTGCAAAGGTTGTTTTTAAGTCAGGGACGGATGACCCTCAGGTGCTGATCGAAAGCAGCGGCGATTATTCTGAAACAATTGAGCTGCCATCTGCCAGCAACTATATTGCCGTTGAGGGCGATGGCTTCACCGGCTCTGTAGAACTGGAAATCAAATAAAAGGAGTTAAAAAACCATGAAAAATAAAATTCTAAGTATCATTGCCTTTATAACGATCTTTGTCCCCATTACGATCCTCTTTGTGTGGAAGCCGTCCGACCCGAACGCGACAGGTATCGTGATCGGTTACTTCATCTTCATCGCGCTCAGCTTTATTTATTCACTGTTTCTGTTTGCCAAAAAGCATTTGAGAGATATTTATACCAAAATTGCTCTTGGCCTGAACGCGGTGTACCTTGTGGGTATTCTGGCTTTTGTCGTGATTCCGCGTCTTATCTAAGATTGTCAGAAAAAATAACACGGGATTATCTATGAAACTGAGCGTGTATATTTGCAGTCAGCAAATCATTGCTGTATACAGTAGTCCTTGGGCATATTAATTTTTCAGGAAAGGAGCATGAACATTGTAATATGAACCGTGATGTACTGCACTGTACCGGTCTCACGAAAATAGAGGCCGGGGAAACAATCTTTCATGATATCAGCTTTAATCTGCACTACGGGAAAATCATAGCCTGTACAGGAGCCGGAACCCACGCGCTAATACGGATTTTGATCGGCAAAGATGCCAATTACATAGGGAAGTTTCAAATCGACGGGTCTATGGGATATGTGCTGCTGTCGGACACAGTCCCACTGGAGCAGACCCCCTTACAGGTCTTACAGAAAGCAAATGCAAAGCACGAAACTGACAATATGCTAACCGGTATGCTGTTGATTGCCGGGCTGGATGGTAAGGAGAACATGCTATGCAGCGAACTGACATCAGGCGAGATCCGCAGACTGCTGGTGATACGAGAAATCCTGAAAGCTCCTGATTTATTGGTTCTGGAGGATATGTTTACAGATGCTTCAGCGTATGATCAAAAAATCATAAAGAGAATGCTCATTGAGGTTAACGCATACATAGCCGTGCTTCTAACCGCGTCCTCCGCAGAGCGTATGCGCGGACTTACTGATCAGGTTATAAATCTGGATACCGGTCAAATGAAGCTGGAAGAGGATGGGCAGCATAATGAATTTCGACAGTAAAATTCCCATCTATCTTCAATTACATAATCACTTTCAAAAATTGATTTTATCCGGTGAATTGGCACCGGGTATGCCAATTCCTTCGTTTAGAAAAATAGCGTCCGAAGCACAGGTCAACACAAATACCGTACAGCGCGCCATGATTTCTTTGGTTCATGAAGGTTTGGTGGGGAAGGAAACAGGAAAAGGTTACTCGGTGATTAAGGATCAGGAAAAAATCATGTACCGGCGTCAGGAACTGGTTCAGTATACAACCAAGCAGTTCCTGCATGCAATGAAAGCACTTGGATATGACAGGCAGCAGATCATTGAAGTGGTATTTCAATATTCCAATGACAACTCTGATTATGGTTTTGAAAATAGAATTCCGACAAAGGGCAAACTTGCCGAAAGGTAAGGACGCAAAGCCGAGGGTCTAAAGTGCGAGAGCATTATGACAGTCTGGCTGCCGTAAAGGATTGCGTATGAAACCTGCCCTTTTGCGGCAGGTTTTTTTCATAATAAATGAAAGGCGCTACCCGCCAACAAAAAAAACGTGAGTTTGGCGGGTCTATCTTAATGCCTGAATAAGCATATCGTAACCCTCCAAGCTCACCAGTTTGGAGGGTTTTCAATGTGTATTCAATATGCCTTGAACTTAAGGCGACCACTGCTCAGCAGCGGTCGGGCGTGATGAAGCGGACATCTATCTCCTACATACAGCTATAATCGGTAACTTGTCAAAAAAAGGCTATGCTGCGCATGGGCGCAGAGCGGTCACAAACACGAACTAACAGAACGTGTTAAATACGAACATATCTACAAGAGTGTATCAACGGACGACTATGTCCGCTGGTGCGCTCTTTTTGCGTTTTTAGGAGATATTCCTCGTTGTAGATCACCGCCTTCTTGTCCTTCGTTTTCAACAAAATTTTGAAAATCAGGAGGACAAACATATGTCAGAGAATAAAAAATATACCATTATTGTAAAAAGGCAGCGTGTGGAGGTCAGCGAAGCCGTCTACCGTGCCTATCATAAAGAGCGTGAAGCGGAGCGCTATCAGAACAAGCTGATTCGCCAGAATGAGCTGTCGCTGGAGCGGTTCCATGAGGATGGTGTTAACATTGATTACCTCATAGTCCGTGTTCAGCCGGACATAGTGGACAAGCTCATACATCAGGAGCAGCTGGAGTCACTGTGGGCTGCTCTTGACATCTTGCCGGAGGATGAACGCTCTCTCATTGACGAAATATTCTTCAATGAGAGAAGTGAGTCACAAGTTGCCAAAAGCATTGGTATTAACCAATCTACGGTCAATCGCAGGCTCTCAAAGGTTTTATCCAAGCTAAAAAATTTGATGGAAATTTAGTCTTTTGGCGCATCGCCCCCCTCACTTTTTCCTTTATAGAAGTGAGGGGGATTTTTATCTCTCTCGTGTTCCTTGAAAAACACCGAGCCATTCGGTCATATCCAGCAGCTTAAATACGTTAGCTGTTCAGCTCCGATGAGGGGAAAGCGGCTTTGGAGGACACGCCAAGACCACCTGCGGATAGGCCAGAGCTATCCGTCAAACCGATAGCATCAAAGGTGCCAAGCGAGAAATGTCCGTCCGAGAAGCAATCCGTGGTGGATTGCCCCGCCATGACCCGAACAGCCTACAATGATACTTCTGCATAGCCACAGACATCGCAATGGGTGCAGCCGCCGGAGAACCCGGCGGGGGTGAGAGTCCCATGACAGCCATATGCCACGCTTGCGTGACGTTAACCACTGGCTGGTTTAAGCTGGCTGCCCAAAGGACGGAATCGTCCTTAACCGCAGGCATTCTGCCTGTGGTGTTCTGCTTCGGGAAGTAGTGTCGAATAGAAGCAGCAGAAAACGAAGAACAAGAGTTTTGTTATATCAGAAACTATGAGGACAGCCGCCCCGCGGGTAAACCCAGTCACAATCGGCGGCTGTCCTTATCTTTGTGGTATAACATTGATTTCACAAAAAGGAGGAATGCGAAATGCGTATTTACAAAGGTGATATGTTCTACGCCGATTTAACGCCGGTTGTAGGTTGTGAGCAGGGCGGCATCCGACCGGTGCTGATTATCCAAAACGACATCGGAAACCGCTACAGCCCTACCGTTATCGTAGCCGCCATCACCAGCCGCACAGAAAAAAGTCATCTGCCGACCCATATCCGGCTGTGCAGCCAGCAGTACGGTCTGCGGCAAAATTCCCTTGTGCTGCTGGAGCAGGTGCGAACCATTGACCGTTCCCGCCTGCGTGAGTACATAGGCCATTTGAGCGATTTGCAGATGCAGCAGATAAATGAAGCCTTAGCCGTGAGCTTTGGTCTGGATGTCCTGTTGCCGGAACCGCAAATGAGCCTGAGCTTGTGAAAGGAGGAATTTTTCTATGGATAAGAAATCCGCATGGATTTACTGCCGCATTGATGCGCCGGAAGATACCCACGGTGCTTTGAAAGGGCAATATGAAAGACTGGAAACCTATGCCGCACAGATGGGCTTCACCGTTGTCGGCTCCTCGCAGGATTTGGGCAGCGGCCTGCATTTTGACCGTCCCGGCCTGCAGTCTGTTCTGGAAGCGGCAAAAGCCGGGAGTTTTCATATTCTGCTGGTAGATTCGGTGAGCCGGATCGGGCGGGATATATCAAAGACAATAAACTTTATTCAAACAATCAGCGACTGCGGCATCAGCATTTACTCCCCGATGGAGGGTGAAATCAAGCTGTCCGATTTTGCAATACCGCTGTTTCAATTGCGATAGGAGGAAACGCTATGACAAAAACAGAACCGGTAAACGAAGTCCGTTATTTAATGGCACATAATTTTCTCACCTATCTTCTGGAGCAGGGTAAAATCAGCCTTGGAGAATTTCAGATTGCAGATGAGTTTGTGGTCGAAAAGTACAAGCCGAGGCTCCGGATTATTTAGTGGAAATAGTGATAGCTTTCCGTGCATCTCTGTGGTAGTGTATGTGCTAATACCTAAAAGGTATTGAACCTACACGAAAGGAGAACTCACGATGCAAAAAGAAAAAAGAATCAGGGTTGCCGTTTACTGCCGTGTGGCAACAGAGGCACAGTTAACATCTGAAAGCTCAGAAAAAGAGCAGGCCAAACGGCTGCAGCAAGCCCTGAAAGAACAGGAGGTGCCGCCATGCCGCAGGTACAGGTTATTGAACCGGTAAATTCCCTTTACCGCTATGCACCGCCCAAGCTGCGTGTCTGCGCCTACGCCAGAGTCAGCAGCGATTCGGCAGATCAGCTGAATTCCTTTTCTGTGCAGATGGAGCATTACACCTCCATGATTGCCGGAAATGACGAATGGGAGCTGGTGGACATTTACGCCGATGAGGGCATCACCGGAACCCGGTCGGACAAGCGGGAGGAATTCCAGCGGATGCTTTCCGACTGCAGGAAAGGCAAAATCGACCGCATCCTTGTAAAGTCCGTTTCCCGGTTTGCGAGGAACATTCACGACTGCCTCTCCACCGTCCGGGAGCTGAAAGCCCTCGGCATAGAGGTGGAATTTGAGGAAGATGGCCTCAAAACAGCAGATATGCACGATGAGATGATCATCGGAGCCTTTAGCTCCATCGCTCAGGAGGAATCCACCTCCATCTCCAACAATATGCGCTGGAGCTACGCACGGAGGATGCAAAACGGCAGTTTCACTTGCTGCTGCGCTCCCTACGGATACAATTTTTTAGACAATACGCTAATTTCCAATCCCAAGGAAGCGCCGATAGTGAGCCGGATATTCGGGAGCTACCTCTCAGGCAAGAGCATGGAGCAGATTGCAGATGAGCTGAATGCCGAGGGTATCCCCTGCAAAAGTGGAGAAGTCAACTGGCTTTATACCGCTGTCAGCTATATCCTGAAAAGTGAGCGTTACATCGGTGATGCCCTGCTGCAGAAATCCTACACCACCAACACCATGCCTTTTCAAACCAAGCGCAACAAGGGCGAGCGTGACCGCTATTACATTACCGGTTCTCATGAACCGATTATCAGCCGGTCGGAGTTTGAGCAGGCGCAGCAGCTGATGAAAGCCCGTAACGCCCTCTGCCCAAGCAAGGGTCGTGGCAGACAGTATGCTTTCTCCGGAAAAATCAAGTGTGGCAAATGCGGTACGAACTTCTCCCGCAGGGTGACCAACGGCAAAACCTATTGGGTCTGCCACAAGCACTTCCGCAGCAAGGAGCTGTGCGAAATTCGCCAAATCCGGGAGGATGCCATCATACAGGCATTTATCCGAATGGTTAACAAGCTGAAACAGAATAGCCGCTATATTCTCTCCTCAGCTTTAATGGAACTGATGGATCTCAAATCCAAAATCACCATGAGCGATGTGAAAGTCGGAAGCATCAATAAAGAAATAGCGGAACTTACCAAGCAGAGTCTGGTACTGAATCGTCTCAGGACGAAAGGTTACATGGACTCTGCTATTTTTATGCAGAAAAATAATGAAATCAACCAACAGCTCGACCTTTTGAAGCGAAACCGCCGCAGACTTCTGGAAAGCGATGCGGACGATGAGCTAATTTCCGATTGCAGGCTGCTGATTGAGCTGGTGGAACAGGGAGCGCCGTACCTGACTGGCTTTGACGAAACCCTGTTCCACAGCATCGTCAATCGGATTGTTGTCACCGAGCAGGATAAACTGAAATTCTGCCTAATCGGAGGCTTCGAATTTACTGAGCAGCTGCCGGGGGAGGTGTTCGGACGATGAAGAAAAACCGATACCTTCCTTTTGGTTACCACATCCAAAATGGTGCGCTGTGCATCCATGAAGCGGAAGTCGCTGTGGTGCGGCAGGTTTTTGAGGATTACCAAGCCGGAATGTCCTACCGCCGGATTGCCGAAAGCCTCACCATCAAAGGCATCCCCTATATGGAGAACCGCACTGACTGGAACAAGCACATGGTAAAGCGGATGCTGGAGAATTCCCGCTACTGCGGCGGCGATGACTTCCCTCCGATACTCCCTGCCGACACGTTCGGAGCTGTAGCCGACCTAATCGGGCAGAAACGCCAAGGAGAGCCTTTATCCGAGGAACTGGACAGTATCCGCAGTAAGGCGATTTGTGGGGCTTGTGGAGCCAAGTATGCAAGGGATGGCAGAAATAAAAAGTATGAAGCGTGGTGCTGCTCCGCCGAAGGGCGCATCACACCAAAGCGCATCACCGACCAAGCCCTGCTGGAGAGCGTAACCGCAACTTTGAATACAATCATCAGCGAGCCGAGCTTGCTGGAGCTTCCATCACCGCATAGGGAGAACTATTCCCTCGATGTTGTCCGGACAGAAAACCAAATCAACCGGGAGCTTGAAAAAAGCGAGGTGGACAGCGACTACATCAAGCTGCTGATATTCGGCTGTGCCGCCGCAAAATATGAGGCCTGTGCAGATTCAGAGCCGGAATACTTAACACGCCGGTTACTGGCGATATTTGAACAAGAACAGCCGCTGGATGCTTTTTCAGTGCGGCTGTTTGAGGATACCGTCAAGCAAGTGGTCATTGATTCGGACGGCAGCCTGTGGCTGCGGATGATAAACGGAAAACTGATTGGAAAGGAGTAACGCCATGCAAACGCAGACTTTAACACCCCTACAGAAAAGGGTCGATATAATCCCCGCTAATATTCTTTTAACCAAGCCCAATGCCAGAAAGAGAAAGCTCCGTGTGGCGGCCTACTGCCGGGTCAGTACCGAACAGGAAGAACAACAGTCCAGCTACGCTGCTCAGATCGCTTATTATACAGATAAAATCAGCAAAAATAAGGATTGGGAGCTTGCCGGTATTTTTGCCGACGAGGGCATCACCGGAACCAGCGCCAAAAAGCGTACCGAATTTCTCAAGCTCATGGTATTGTGTGAAAAAGGCAAAGTTGACATGGTGCTGACCAAATCCGTTTCCCGGTTTTCCAGAAACACGCTGGATGCCATCGGGTATATCCGAAAGCTCAAAGCAAAGGGCATCCCCATTATATTTGAAAAAGAGGGCATCAACACGATGGAGATGGCCAGTGAAATGGCGCTGTGCTTCCTCAGCGGCTTTGCGCAGGCTGAGAGCGAATCCATCAGCCGCAACGTCACATGGGGTAAACGCCAGAGCTTTAAAAGCGGAAAGGTGCCCTTTCAATATTCCCGCCTGCTGGGTTACGAAAAAGGTGAGGACGGTCAGCCAAAGATCGTGCCGGATGAAGCGGAAATTGTCAAACGGATTTTCCGGAGCTATTATTCCGGTGCCAGCGTCCGAACAATAAAGGAATCGCTGGAGGCAGATAACATTCTCTCGCCCACCGGCAAGCAAGAATGGTCAGTTGGCGTACTGCAATATATGCTCCGCAACGAGCGTTACATTGGAGATGCCCTACTGCAGAAAACCTATGTGGCGGACTGCCTGACCAAGGAAACCCGGAAAAACAACGGCGAAATCCCGCAATATTATGTAACCGGAAACCATGAGCCGATTATATCAAAGGATTTATTCAACCTCGTACAGGAGGAAATCGCCCGGAGAGCTGGTAAGAGAAAAGTGGCCAAGAAAGCGGTGAAAACTGAAAAAGGGAAATACAGCAGCAAATATGCGCTGACTGAGCTTCTCTGCTGTGGTGACTGCGGGACGCAATATCGCCGGGTTACTTGGGCAAGGAACGGCAAGAAAAAGGTGGTCTGGCGCTGCATCAACCGCTTGGAATACGGTACGAAATACTGCAAGGAATCGCCCACCATTGAGGAAAGCCGGTTGCACCAAGCCATTGTCACAGCCCTGAATCGGCTGGATGAGGATAAGGCAGATGTCATTGAAACCCTCAAGGCAGGCCTGCGGCTGGCCATCGGTACGCAGGATGATGACAGTTTCAATGAAGCTGCTGTCAAGAACCGTATCGCTGAGCTACAGAGCGTCATGATGGATTTAGTGGAACTCAGCTCCAAATCTAGTGCCGGTGCGGATTACTTCGATGCCGAGTTTGAGGAAATAGCTGCGGAGATAAAGGGACTGCAGGGGCAGCTTGGGGAGCATCAAGAGCAGACCATGCTCGCCCAAAACACACAAGCTCGAATCCATGAGCTGCTTTACACGCTGGAACACATTGACCTTAGTGTAAAGGAATATCGTGATGATGTAGTTAAGGGGATTATCACCAAGGTGGTGGTTTTATCCACAGATCGAATCCGGATTACTTTTGATAACAACATGGAGATGGAACAGGAGCTGCCGGGTGAATAAAAATAGCAGGTGAAGTCGCCACAAATGCTGGCGGCTTTTCTCTTTGGGCAGAATTTCTGCTGTTTTTCAATCTGTTTCACCATAATACTGTGAATATTTCCATAATTTACACGAATCTGATTGCTTTATTCGCCGCTGCGATATATAATATATACAATATTTATTCGGCAAAGGAACGTTTTAATGGACTATATGACAGCAAAAGAAGCAGCGGAAAAATGGGAGATCACTCCACGCCGGGTACAGGTGCTTTGCGCACAGGGCAAAATATCTGGTGCTGTTCGGTTTGGGGTTACTTGGGCTATACCTAAGGATGCGGTGAAGCCCAAGGATGGGCGGCGCAGAATACAAAAAGCTGAAAGATAAATACCGAGGAGTTATTCAATGAAAACAACTGTTATTAGTTCTTTTGATGATTATGTTACTTACACAGAAAACTATAAAAACAATTACTATTTTAGAGGACAAGCAAATTGCCAATGGGAAATAGCTCCATCTTTGTTTAGAAAAAAAGACTGTCTACCGTTGGAATGTGAAAAAATTCAGGAAGAGATGAAACTATCCAAATTGGATGTTTTTTCTTCAATATTTAAACTTCAGCACTATGGGTTTCCAACGAGAATCTGTGATTTAAGTATTAGTCCACTGAGTTCATTGTTTTTTACTATAGAAGATAATTCTCAGAGTAACTCCGATGGCGTTGTATATGTTTTTAATAAAGAGCTTGCTATTCCATTTAGCAGCAAAGAGGTTGTGTTGTTTTCAAAAGTTCTTCTAAAAAATTACCCAACCATTGACGCATTAGAGGATGATATATTCTCAAAGAATCAGATTCAAGAAATCTTATCTTCGAATTATATAATACAATATGACTATCATTTTTCTTATACGAACCAAAGAGCTATTCTTCAAGGAGGTACAGGAATATTATTTGGATTTGATTGCAGTAATGATGTAATTAGTCCTATTGGCAAAAAAGGTCTTGACGCTTATATAGATGAAAAAATTATTATTCCCCGTGATATTAAACGTGAAATAAGCGACAGATTAAGGAAACTCGGTTTTATACACGATGTTTTATATCAAGTTTTTGAAAGCACAAATACAACCAAAAATTTTTCATTAACTAAAACTAAGTTTGATATTCATGATAAATATGAGTTTAGAAAGATTCTTGCCAATTATCAAATTAGTAGTATTAACTTTGACAAAGAAGAATTGATTAAAAGAATTGCTGAAATTTATAAAAATCTATTTCTTGCATATGGTGCTAATGCTCGTATATGGTTATACATTTATCTTGATGAAAATGATCTGACTGAAGGCAACTTTATTTGTAGAACAGAATGGCGTCAAGATTGTCCTTACACAATTAAATGGACTAAAGATTATTTTACCAGAAGATTCAGCTATATAAATGAACAGGCCTCTGAACAGGAGATAATCAGGAAATTCAGCGATTTAATTCATTTGATTGATCCCGCATTCGATGATATATCGCATTTTGTTTCTAATAATATATATTCGATAGAGGACTTAATAAATAAAATACAATCGTATAAAAAGCAAGTTAAAATGGCATCTTTTAGATCTGACGATATTCCAAAAGGTAACTGTGACATTGAGAAATTTTCAAATGCTGCTTATGCATATATCAAAGATGTAGAACGCCTTATTGATGAAATGTTGTTATATACTTCCAGAGGGGAGAAAGAACAATTTCTTAAGTACTGGGTGGAAGTTCTTGTAAAAGATTGTAAGAAATCCAAAGAACGTTTGGAAAAGATGGAGGTAAAGTTTGAAACATTGTAATTTGAGCACTATCCCCCAAAAGGGTACAACAAGTTAGACCGCCCACAGGCAGTCAAAAAAGCAGTAATGTCAATTAGGGAGCTGGGGCAGGAGACACAATATAGCCCTGCCTTTGCAGAATAAAAACGGCTTCTGCCACAGAGACCTCACGATGTGCAGGCGGAAGGTCAGATTTACGGTAAAGCTCCGGATTGTAAGGCTCATTCTTCTTGAGAATGTTGTAGATGGCAGTCAGCAGCATCCTTGCAATAGCGATAATGGCCTTTTTGTGTCCCCGTCGCTTTTTGAGCGCGAGATAACGATTGCGGATTTCAGGGTGCTTTTTACTGGTAACAACAGCATTAGCACACTGAACCAGAAGCGGCTTGATGTAGGCTCCGGCGCGATTAATACGGGTGGTCTTTTTCTTTCCGGCGCTCTCATTGTTCTGCGGAGTAAGTCCAGCCCAGGAACAGAGGTGCTTCGAGGTTGGAAACACGGACATATCCACGCCAATTTCCGAAATAACCGCAATTGCGGAAAAGGATTGGATACCCGGAACCGTCGAAACGAGGTTTAGTTGGGGCAGATATTTCTCTGCGACAGAAAGAATCAGAGATTCCAGATTCAGCTTGCACAGTTCAAGACTATCCATGTGGGAACGGATGATGCGGAGCTTTTCAGCCTGTTCATCACACATCTCTCCGTCCACGGCACTTTGTATGTCCTCAGCCGAAGCCTTGATGCCTTTTGTAAGATAGGGTGTCACATCAAACGGCTTGTTGTTTTCAAGCAGTCTTCCGGTAATAGCGGAAGCGGCTTTTCCGAACACGTCGGAAAAAACATCATCCAGTTTGATGTTGGAGACGGTTAGGCAGTTCTGTGCCCGATTCTTTTCTCCAGTGGTGAAGTTGGTCAGCTTCCAACGGTAGCGTACCAAGTCCCGAAGCTGACGGATATCGGCGGGCGGAATAAAGCTTCCTGTGACAAGGTCGTGCTTAAAGATATCGGCAATCCATTTTGCATCCTTTTTGTCCGTTTTCTTGCCCCTGATTGCCTTAACGTACTTCGGATGGGCAAGAACAATTTTGCAGGTCGGTTCCAGAATGTTGTAAATAGGAATCCAATACTTCCCGGTGGATTCCATACAAACATCCTTGCAGTTGTTCTCGAAAAGCCAGACCGCGCAGCGGCGCAAATCCCCGGTAAATGTGGAAAACCGTTTGCTTTTGTAAGTAGTGATGCCTTTCTCGTTGGTCGATGCGATGCAGGCAACCAGAAAGGATTTGTGTACATCCATCCCACAGCAAACAGGGTAAGCGATTTTAAGCATAACACATCCCTCTGAAAAAGTATTTGAGGGAACAGGCAGGGACTGGACGCTCACTGAAAAACGAGTAGTCTGTCTCTCCAAAGATAAGTTTACGGGGTACAAAGCCCCACTCATTTGTGCTTGAAAGAACGTCCGGCACACATAAACATACGGTCAGCCGACAAGCTGTGCCCACTCACCTCCACGTGCTCTGTAGTGTGCCTGCTCCTCAAGCATATTTTAACAAAATTTTCGATTGCTGCGTTAGTCGCAATGGGTTTCATACCTCGTTTGTGCCTTGTAGCGCAGCGGAAAGGAATGGTCATAAACATGATTAAAGTTGTATATTTTGATGACTTGTCAGCAACAGATTATCTAAACATATATGATGGTGGAGAAAAAATACAAACTAAAAATAAAATTGAAGAAAAAAATAAAGAGTTAGCAAGTAAGACTTCTGCTAATTTGTTTGCTAAGCTAAGCTGGCTTCCTTTTTTAGGTGGCAGTGCTGAAACAAGTGCAAGTGCAGACTTTTCATTAAGCGGGTCGTCCTTAGTAAAAACTACACTATCAAATACTGTTTTAACAGACTTTTTGAATAGAGCTCAAAATGACGAAAGAATATGTGTATTTAATGATTATAAAGTAAGAGCTTATAAAAACTCTATCGCATTTTTTAAAATGTTTACACCCTTTTTAAAAATTACAAAATCCGACTTCACTACCGATGAGGGTTTTGTTTTCGATATTTCTAAGTTAGATGAGGCTTTTACCAGCGGCAAAGGATATTATGAATTAATTGCCGAGAATACCGTAGGTGGGATGCTGAAAAAGTACATATTCCGTTTCAACATTGTATCTTTCAGAAATAATTATAGTATAGCTGATTTATCTAAAATGGATTTAAATTATTATGCAGTCAAGGTCGGAAAATCTGAGGAAGAGATGTTGGATATTAGTAAGGAGTTTAATTTTGAGCAGAAATCAATAAGTTCTGCTTTTGATATTATTGAAGATCAAAGTAACGGCAATGCCTTGGATGTATTCGACGTAATTCTTGCTGGAGTAGATATATGAAGAAAATTACTGTTTTTTATGGTCCTAAAAAAGGGTATGAAAAACTAATACCAAATGACAACACTTCATTATCAGAATTTATAACCAATGATGATGCAAAAAGGAAAGAGATCATCATTAAGCAACAAAACCAAGGACAAGAATATGAAGCGGAGAAAATTAAAACTCATATTGATAATTTAGTTGCTTATTCAGAATCATATGCTGGAATTACCGAGGGGGCCGTTCAAAGCTTTATCAGCATATTAAGCGGATATGATATTGATAATCTATTTCTTCAAAATCCGCCCATTCAAATACGGCAACAATTTGAACAGACTTTCCCCAAAATAGTTGAAGTAAAAAAATATAATTATAAAACATTGACTAAATCAGCTTTCTTAAAAATAAACAATTCTTTTTCTGAATATATTGTTGGACAAGAGAAAGCTAAAGAACGTATTCTTGTTTCATTATACCCTTTGCTAAATAAATCTAATAGAAAACCTATGGTCTTGATGTTTTATGGCCCTTCGGGGGTAGGCAAAACAGAAACGGCAAAATTCATTAGCAAAACACTGGGTGAAAAACTATTCAGAAAACAATTTTCAATGTTTCATAGTGGAGAGTTTAGCGGTTATTTATTTGGAGGGAATCATTCACAACCATGTTTTGCTAAAGATTTGTTAGAAAGGGAATCAAATGTAATTTTGCTTGATGAGTTTGATAAACCGGCACCTGTGTTTCATAGTGCTTTTTATCAGCTGTTTGATGAGGGTGTTTTTGAAGATAAAAATTATCATGTCGAATTATTTAATTCAATAGTCATATGTACATCTAATTACCAAAATGAGGAGGAAATTAGAAAGCATTTGGGCGATCCAATCTTTTATCGGTTTGATCGATTTATAAAGTTTGATACCTTATCTTTAGAATCAATAAAGAAAATTATTGACATATGTGTGTCAAACAAAATGAAAACCATTGATCTCAAGGAAAGGAAAATCGTTAATATCAAGAGAATTAAAAATATTATGTATAGTAATGCCTCCAGATTTACCAATGTAAGACAAGTCGATAAAATAGTGCAGGAATTTATCGATATGGAATTGGTTAATAGATTTATATTGAATAACTCAAAAAAGTAATGCCCCTTTATTAGTGCATCTATTTTGACCTAATGACACAATCTTATAGTATGAAAATAAAGCTGAAAGTCTAATCTTTTCAGCTTTATTTTTTTAGTTATTTGCTGTATTTTCCATATTGTATCATATATAAATTTAGTGAAATTTCCTGCCGCTGGAGGAAAGGGTGGCAAACGCATATTGCGTTCACCACATTCCTTAATTCATAACTATTTATTTACATTTCCAGTTGAGGGCACATTAGAGCCCGGCTTCAAAAATGGTGGAAGTTCCTTGGCCGTGTTTAGGTGGAATACCATAGCTTTGACCTCGGCATACCAAATCCCGGTAATATAATAGCGGTTTTTCCTCTTCCATTGCTCACCCATCACACCACGAATCATCCGACGAATAGTACTAAAAGATGTAACAACCGCACCCTTTTGTTCTCCCTTAGGTTTGGAAAAACGTACGGCATGTTCGTTGTCTGCCTTGCAGGCTTTAATAGCAAATGCTTTATTCTTCACATCAATCATAGGTGTTATGTACTGTGGATATCCCATATCTTCAATACACTTGCGGGTAAAAGTAATGCCGTTTTGCGTGATATGCACATCAGGAGTACCAGTGACGGAAACATCAATAACCTCAAAGGAAAAGTCTTCAAAATTCATCTTATCAAACATTTTTATTATTCCTTTCTTGTGTCAATTTTTTAAGTACCTGAGCAACTTCTTTTTTGCTCCAGTTCGGATTAATATAAACAAACCCTCGCAAAGCGCCAGTTTTCACACGGCTGATGAAGACCCCAATATTCGGTTTTTCGGCCAACTTCTTAGAGAAACGGCGCTTTTTGAGTAATCTCTGCACTGCCAGCCACCTGTCTTTTGGTATAATGGCTGGAATACCGCCCTTCAAAAGATATTGAGGTCGTTGTCCTGTATTCTTCATCTTCTTATGGGTAAAGCAATCCACGGTAAATGTCTTTTGCATTAAAACATCGCCGCAATATTTTTCGTTCCGCAAAATGCGGAGAATGCTACTGCTTTTCCACATAGGCCTTCCCAGCACAGTAGGAACACGGGCATCGGTGAGGGATTGTGCGATTTCGCGAGTGTTAGAACCGTACATATAAGCTGTCATAAATATAACGAACAATGTTTGCTTCTTCCTCCACGATCACAATCTGACCAAGATGGTCTTTATCAAAACCGAGGAGATTATGCGTAGAAATAATAGGAATACCTTTCTTAAAGCGTTCAATGATTGACCATGTGATAGCGGCGCTTTTCTGCTCGCTCTCGCCTTGTGCTACTAGGCTCATAACTCCAAGGGTGAACTCATTTTTACTTTCAATTGTATTGAGATTTTCTGCTTCAAAAAAGACACTCACAGGCGGATTGAGCATTTTGAGCTGTCTTACCACGTCAAGACAGTCACGTGTGTTTCGTGCAAAACGGCTCACGCTTTTGGTAATAATCAAATCAATTTTCCCAGAACGGCAATCCTTAATCATGCGTAAAAAATCAACACGCCTATGCATGGAAGTGGCAGAAACACCCTCGTCAGCGTATATTCCTGCTAGTGCCCATTTGGGGTTTTTCTCAATCATCTCCTGATAATGTTGTACCTGTAACTCAAAACTCCCGGCTTGAGCCTCTTCATAAGTGCTGACACGGCAATAGGCGGCAACATGTAATATAGTACCATCATCTGCTGGATCAGGCTTTTTAGCCGGAATGACTTCAACATTTACAGCGTTGGAGAAAGCTTGTTGGATACGCTCTTTCTTTTTCTGACGCTTACTTTCAGTTTTGGGGGATTTTTGCCAATGAGTAATTTTTCCTGCTTCTAGCTTTTTTCTTATAAAACCACTCCTTTCTTACAGGCTTATATGGATACTCGCGGATTCATCTTGTAGTAGAATCATGGGCAAGGCCTACGGCGATAAAGAAGTTTGATATCAATACCCAATAAATGAAGGACAACCTTCGCTAAAAGGCTCGGATTCACAGATATTTTAACATGATATATTTCGCTGCGCTACAGCTTGAGGTAATAAAACGTGTTTTCAATGCGCTGATTGAACGGATTGCGGTGTACGAAGATGGCCATAAGAGCCAATGGGTGGATATCTATTATAAATTTGTGAGGTATATCTACAAAATGAGTAAATAAATATTTTTAGGCAGGAAAGAGGAAAGGCCACCAGCAATTACCTAGCTGAAAGGCCTTTTATTCATACTAGAGACTTTTTATAATTAATTTTGAGAAAACAAGCATAGAAAGGAAGCTTTAGTATGAATAATATAATTTTAGATGAATTGAAATTGAATTTTACATTTACAGAATATTATTCTCCTAATATAATTATTTATAGAAAAGTTTATTTTTCAAATAAAATGAAATGTTTGTTACATATTTTCTTATGTTTACCATTGACTAGTGGGAAGGAATATTTTACCCGACCCACATTATCACTAATACTCTTATTTTTTTCAAGGTAGGATAAGTACTGCTGTGTACACCTTTATAAGTTCTTTTAAGACTCAGAGAGAAAGACATTTCTCATAATCAAATGCCATTTGAAGTTAAAAATCACTCATATTTTAACTATATTTTGTAATGTAATATTTTGAGGTAGGTAATATACAGAAAGTGAGGAATAAAATAATGTTTAATAAATTTTTCCAAAACACGAGGAAACCTATAGGTTACGGCGGCAGTTTAATGGTCAATATGATGAATATTGGTCATAAGTCTCTTTCAAAATGGGGACATTCACATATCTCACCTGGTTTAGATGCAAATGTGTTAGATATTGGCTGTGGTGGTGGAGCAAATCTTTTATTATTTCTAAAACGTTGTCCCAAGGGAAAAGTATGTGGGATTGACTATTCACCAGTTTCTGTGAAGCACAGTCAAAAGAAAAATCGGCGTTATATTGAAGAAGGCAGGTGTGAAGTGAAACTTGGCGATGTGTCCAAGCTTCCTTATGGAGATAACATATTTGACTTTGCTACTGCTTTTGAAACTATCTATTTTTGGCCAAATCTTGAAGAAGCATTTAAACAGGTTTATCGAGTTTTAAAATCTGGTGGATATTTTATGATTTGTAATGAAATTTCAGATTCTGAAAATGATCAATGGTCCCAACGAATTAATGGTATGCATGTCTATAGTGCTGATACACTTTATCCATTACTGCAGCGTATAGGGTTTGTAAATTTAAAAAAAGATATTATTAAAAATGGTAAAGGGATGTGTATAATAGCCCAAAAATCATAATTATAGACTATGGTAAAATTTTCTTGTAATATATTTTGAAATTATGGTATAGTATAGAATATTTTTAATTAAATAAAGAGATAATTTATAATGTCTCAGTGAACTTATATAATGTCAATAAGTTAGAATACACTAACTTATTGACGTCTTGATACCCTCTATTATATTACTTATTGTAGTTATCTAATACATGTTTGACAAAGCCAAATATGTATGTTAAAACTAAAATAAGAGAAGTATTATTTTCTAGTATGCATTGTATCTGCTTGTATTAAATTTACTTGGGGATACAAGGCTTGTTGATTTACCTGACCGTAAGGTGTTTCCAGCGGAAAGGCGTGCATTTGGCATGGTTAATTTTTATTTTTGCTAATTTGCTCCCTTTCTGAATGAGTTTCGGAAAGGGAGTTTTTATTTTAATATAATTGAATGACGGTGGAGATTATAAATATTTAAGGGGATATTTTTTAAAATTATTTTAGAAAGGGGTAAAAATATGTATAATGTAAAATCAATGGATTGTAATGAATTCATCGAGGATGGAGAGGTTTTACAATCAATTAATGAGGCCCAAAAACTTGTTAAAGACAAAAATGAAATTAATAGGATTTTATCTAAAGCAAAAGAGTATAGAGGACTTACCCATAGAGAAGCAGCTGTTTTGCTAGAGATTGATGATGAGGAAACTCTTGAAAAAATGTACAAGATTGCGAAAGAAGTAAAGGAAAAGATTTATGGTAGGAGAATTGTATTGTTTGCACCACTTTATCTATCAAGTTATTGTGTGAATAACTGTAAATATTGTGGATATAGGTGTGCAAATAAAATTGGCAGACATCAGCTTTCACAGGATGAACTGAGGGAAGAGGTTAAGGCATTGGAAGCTATGGGACATAAAAGACTCCTTCTTGAGGCAGGTGAGGATGATGAAAAATGTCCAATCGAATATATTTTAGAGTGTATAAAGACCATTTATAATGAAAAATTCGAAAATGGTGCTATTAGGAGAGTAAATGTAGATATCGCTGCTACAACTGAAGAAAATTATAAAAAATTAAAAGACGTAGGAATAGGAACATATATTTTATTTCAAGAAACATACCACAAACCTACCTACCTTGATATGCATTTTGGACCAAAGCATAATTATGAATGGCACACAGAAGCTATGGATAGGGCAATGGGAGGCGGCGGCATTGACGATGTAGGAATTGGCCCTCTATATGGCCTATATGATTATCACTATGAAACAGTAGCTCTTTTAATGCATGCTGAACATCTAGAAGCAGTTCATGGAGTTGGGCCACATACAATTTCCTTCCCTAGACTTTTACCAGCAGAAGGTGTGGATTATAGTAATTTTCCTTATTTAGTTAAGGATAAAGATTTTAAAAAAGTGGTTGCAACTATTCGACTTGCAGTTCCTTATACAGGAATGATTCTTTCTACCAGAGAAAGTATTGAGTTCCGTAAGGAGCTTTTAGAGGTTGGTATTTCCCAGATGAGTGCAGGCTCTTGTGTAGGGGTGGGAGGATATGCTAAAAGAAAAACTATAGATGAGCATGGAATTGAAGAAAAGCCGCAGTTTAATTTGGCAGATCATAGAAAACCTATTGATGTGATTAAAGGACTTGTAAAGGATGGATATGTGCCAAGCTATTGTACAGCCTGTTATCGTGCAGGCAGAACGGGAGACAGGTTTATGCCTTTGGCCAAGTCTGGCAATATAGGCAATTATTGTCTGCCAAATGCACTATTAACTTTTGAGGAGTACTTAAAAGATTATGCAGATGATGAATTAAAAGACATAGGCCAAAAAATGATTGATAATGAAATTAAAAATGTTCCAAATAAAAATCAGCGTGAAAAAGCTGTGAATTATCTTAATCGTATTAGAAATGGGGAAAGAGATTTAAGGTTCTAAAATGACTAAATATATTTTCAACAATGGTAAATTAAAGACTGGGAAATCCTAAGAGATATCTCAGTTTTTATTTTTACAATATGTATGTTAAATTTATAAAAATAAATCTTAATTACACTATTGAAATTATATAATTTTAATAGTATAATATTGATTGTTCTGTTGAAGTATTTAATTTTAAATTAAATACCTAATTTATTTTCATGAGTAAACTTTGTGGAGAGATGTCCGAGTGGTTGAAGGAGCACGCCTGGAAAGCGTGTGTAGGGGAAACTCTACCGGGGGTTCGAATCCCCCTCTCTCCGCCATTTTAACTTTGTCGTGCTAGATGGGGAGTTAGCGGTGCCCTGTAACCTGCAATCCGCTATAGCAGGGTTGAATTCCTGGCTTAGACTTTAAAATGTGAGGCCTGCCCCATAAAAGTGGCGTTGAGAGCTTGGTCCCACGCAACAAGAACTCATGAACCCCGTCAGGTCCGGAAGGAAGCAGCGGTAAGTGAATATTTTTGTGTGCCGTGGATAAACCTGGTTTGAGTTAACTATATGGGTAACGCTTGTGTTTTATTAGACGAAGCAAGGTGCACGACTTTAATAATTTGCATTTAAAGATACCATGAGGTGTCTTTTTTATTATATAAAATTATATATTTTCAAATTTATAAATATATATTAAGAAGGTGACGATATGTCTTATACTACTCTATATAGAGAATGGAGACCTAAAAATTTTTCAGATGTAGTAGGTCAGAATCATATAACTGTTACATTAAAAAATCAAATACTGAATAATAGAGTAGCCCATGCTTATTTATTTTGCGGAACTAGAGGTACGGGAAAAACTTCAATGGCAAAAATACTAGCAAAAGCGGTAAATTGTTTAGATATTCAGCAGGGAGAGCCTTGTAATGAATGTGAAATGTGCAAAAAGATAAATCAAGGCATTTCAATGGATGTAATTGAAATGGATACAGCATCTAAAAGAAAGCTTGAAGACATAAAAGATGTAATAGAAAATGTAAAATATCCACCACAGGAAGGTAAGTATAAGGTATATATAATGGACGAAGTACATATGCTTACCCAGGAAGCTGTAAATGCATTCTTAAAAACTTTAGAAGAACCCCCTTTAAATGTAATTTTCATACTTGCTACTACAGATCCACAAAAGCTTCCCGTAACCATACTTTCCAGGTGTCAAAAATTTGATTTTAGAAGGATAAAAAGTTCAGAGATATTTAATAGACTTAGAGCTATAGTTAATGAAGAGGGAATATTTGC
Source organism: Clostridium kluyveri DSM 555 (assembly GCF_000016505.1). Taxonomy (NCBI): domain Bacteria; kingdom Bacillati; phylum Bacillota; class Clostridia; order Eubacteriales; family Clostridiaceae; genus Clostridium; species Clostridium kluyveri. The sequence goes on along the minus strand of NC_009706.1, from coordinate 3,878,536 downwards.
AGATGATAGAAGCTTAAATTTAATATCTAGGATATGTGATGGTGCTATGAGAGATGCACTAAGTGTATTAGATCAAGCCATATCTATGGGAAGTGGAAAAGTTGAATATAATAGTATTGTTGATATGTTGGGGTTAGTTACAAATGAAAATTTATTTCACCTTACAGATAGTATAATAGAAAAAAATGTTGAGTTATCTATGAAGGTAATTGATGATATAGTTTTAAGTGGAAAAGATATATATAATTTTATTAAGGAAATGATAGTACATTTGAGAAATTTGCTGATGGTAAAGGTATCCAATAATCCAGAAGAGATTTTAGATATATCAGAGGAAAATATAGAACTTTTGAAAAAGCAGGCACAGAAAATACGTGTAGAAGAAATAATGAGACATATAAATATATTTCAGGATGCCGAGGAGCAATCTAAATGGGTTAAGCAGAGTAGAATTTATCTAGAGCTTGCAGTAATAAAAATGTGCAAGATAGAGTACGATACATCCAAAGAGATAATGCTTTCTAGGTTAAATAAATTGGAAGAAGCTTTTAAACAAGGGGGAATGAAAATTTTTCATGAGAAAATACCTTCTAAAGAATTAGGAATATCTAGGGATGTAATTAAGAAAGATAATATAATTGGGGAAGTCAACCATCATGATAATAGAGAAAAAAATTTGATAAGTAAGGGAACACAATCTATAATAGAAGAGAATATGTATTCAAAAATTACATTAGACATAGTAAAAAAAAGATGGAAAGATATACTTGAATTATTTAAGAGTAGACATTACATGGTATTATTTGCAGCACTTACTACAGGTAAAATAGTAAATTGTGAAAAGGGAGTAATAACTATAGAGTATGATAAGAATTATGCCTTTCATAAACAAAGACTAGAAAAACAAGAAAATATAAAGATAGTAGAACAGATATTTTCAGAAATACTAAAAGAAAAAGTTACAGTTAGATATTCTATAGAAAATGATATACAAGGTAATAGTCCATCAAGAGAACAACTTTTAAAAGATACTTTTGGAGAAGATATAGTAGAAATACTTGACGAATAGTATATGTGAAATGCAAACAGGATTTCATAAAAATATGATATAATTAAATGGATATTACTTAATTGAGGAGGAAATATGCTATGGCAAGAGGAGGATTCCCTAACTTTGGTGGCGGGGGAAATATGAATAATTTAATGAAACAGGCTCAAAAGTTTCAAAAACAAATGGAGGATATGCAATCGGAGCTTGAAAATAAAGAGTTTTCTGCTACTGCCGGTGGAGAAGCTATAACAGTAGTAGTAAATGGAAAGAAGCAAATAGTAAGTATAAAGATAAAACCAGAGGTTGTTGATCCAGAAGATGTGGAAATGCTTGAGGATCTGGTATTAACTGCATGTAACCAGGCATTGAAAAGTGCGGAAGATCAAACTGCTTCTGAAATGAAGAAGCTAACTGGTGGACTTAATATTCCAGGAATGTTTTAAATTTACAACCCCATCTTTTAAGATGGGGCTTTATAATTGAGGTGATCCTATGGATTTTTATCCTGTTGCTATCGAAAAGTTAATAGAAGAGTTTGCAAAACTTCCAGGAATAGGACGTAAAACAGCCCAAAGACTTACATTACATGTATTAAATTTACCTGCAGATGAGGTAAGAGAATTTGCTAAAGCTTTAGTTAAGGCAAGAGGTACTATAAAGTATTGTTCTATTTGTGGAAATTTTACAGATTCTGATCCCTGTGCCATATGTTCAAATCCTAATAGAGATAAAAGTATAATTTGTGTAATTGAAGAACCTAAAGATATAATGTCTATGGAGAGAATAAAAGAATATAATGGAGTTTACCATGTATTACATGGTAATATATCACCTATGGCAGGAAGAGGACCTGAAGATATAAAACTTAGAGAACTTATAAGAAGAATAAATGGTGATGTGAATGAGGTTATAGTAGCTACTAATCCCAATGTAGAGGGAGAGGCTACAGCTATGTATATATCTAAAATACTGAAACACCTTGGAGTAAAAGTTACCAGAATAGCTCATGGCATTCCAGTAGGAGGAAATTTAGAATATGCAGATGAGGTTACACTATTGAAGGCACTGGAAGGTAGAACAGAAATATAAGTAAAATTTGTATATTATATATAATTTATGTTAATTATTAGAATAATATATAAACTTTAGGAGGTTTTATGTTCTATGAATAGATATAGTGTAGTTCAGTATTTACTAAGAAAAGGTTCAAAATATACACCGAAGCAGAAAAAATTGTTAAAGGATATAGAAATGGCCAGGCAAGAATTAGAGAGGTGTAGAATATATTTTGATACTGTAAAAGATCCTCATCTGGTAGATTATGCTATATATATGGAAGAAGCAGCAAAAGCAAAATATATGTATCTATTAAATGAAATGAAAAAGAATAAAATAAAATTAAAATATAAAAATATATCTAAAAACTTAGATAATAATAGAAAGTTATCTTAAAAAATAAAAAATTTAGACTTATTTCTTTTGTATTAATATTTTTTTACTGTTAGAATATAAATTAAGTGGTAATTTATAATTAAGCAGATAATTATACTGATAATGGGTTATATGGGGGGAATAAGTATTATGGTTGAATATATAGGATATTTTTTAATTGCTATAGTGGGATTATACGTTATTGTAAAAGTATTTTCATGGCCTATAAAAATATTATTTAAGCTCATTATAAATGCAGTACTTGGCGTGGTGCTTTTAGTAATTGTAAATTTAATAGGAAGCTACTTTGGATTTAGTATAGGAATTAATGCCATTACTGCACTTATTGCAGGTTTTCTTGGGATACCAGGGGTAATATTTCTTATAATATTTAAATTGTTTTTTTAAAAATTTTAGTGTATAAAATCTTCATCTTTTTACTTTCTAGATGAAGTTTTTTTATTATCAAGTGATTCTAAGGTAGTGGAGTTTGCTTGTAAGGAATACACATCGTTATCTGAACCTTATCTGTGCTTGTCCTCCACTTTGAAGAAGATGTGGGTGTTAGCTAATTGCAGCCTTCTGATAAAAACTTATTCATAAAAATATAACAAAAATAAATTACATGTTGTATATAAGAATCTGGTATGATCTAAATATATAAATAAATTTAGTTTTACTGGAGTTGGTAGGTTGATATTTCATAAAAATATAGTAAAGGCTGAATTTATTAGAAGACCTAATAGATTTCAAGCTTATGTAAAGTTAAATGGTTCAGAGGTAATGGTTCATGTTCCTAACACAGGAAGATGTAGGGAAATACTTCTTCCAGAAACTACGATATTATTAAGAGAAGAAAATGGCATCAATAGGAAGACTAAATATGATTTGATAGCTGGATATAAAGAAAATAAATTAATAAATATAGATTCACAGATTCCAAATAAAGTTGTGGAGGAGGCATTAGAAAATAGAAAGATAAGTTACTTTACCAAATATAATAAAATAGAGAGAGAAAAGACTTTTGGAAATAGCAGATTTGATTTTAAACTTTCGGGAGATGAAAATTTAAAATGTTATGTTGAGGTAAAGGGGGTTACCTTAGAAAAAGAAGGAGTAGCTATGTTCCCAGATGCACCCACAGAAAGAGGAAGAAAGCATTTGTTAGAATTAATAGAAGTAAAAAAATCTGGAATGGATGCAGCAGTGTTGTTCTTGATTCAAATGAAAGATGTTAAATATTTTAGACCTCATGATGAAATGGATAAAAAATTTGGAGAGGCTTTGAGACATGCAAAGGAAAATTATGTTCAGGTAGTTGCCTATGATTGTGATGTAGGTGAAAATTTTATAATTTTAAGAGATGAAATAAAGGTGCAATTATAATAAATTGCATATATAGATATTAAATTTATTTTTTAATTTTGTATATGTAGTTTATAATATTAATATATTAATGTTTAAAATATGACACATAAAAATTTTATTGAAATCAAAGGGGGTGCAGCTGCTTTTATAGCAGCGTGTTTATGAAATTTATATATTGTCCGATATGTGGAAGAAAATTAGAAGAAAAATACAGCTGGGACGAAGGGGGAGTGCCGTACTGTCCAGAGGACAAGATAATGTATTTTGATACTCCAAGACCCTGTGTAATGGTGGCGGTTATAAAGGGAAATTATATATTATTGTTAAAACAGAGTTATATATTTAAAAATTGCAGAGTTTTATTATCAGGTTACGTTACAAATGGCGAAAATGTAGAACAAACTGTTCATAGAGAAGTATATGAGGAAGCTGGTATTAAAATAAAAGATTTGAAATATTTAGGAAGTGAATATGTAGTTAACAATAAGAAAGAATTATTAATGCTTATGTTTATGGCTAACTATGGCAGTGGATATATAAAAAAATCTGCTGAAGTGGAGGAAGCTCATTGGATTCATATAAAAGATGTCTTAAATGAAATGAAAGATAATGAAGTTGGAAAAAGAATAATAAGAAAAGTTTTAGAAGAAATAGAATATACTGAAGAATTTATAAAATAGGCATTTTTAATACTGCAATAGGCTAATAGTTTGAAGAACAAAAAGGGGGAGGAAATATGGCTAAATATATACCTGAAATAAAAGGGATCCCTATAAGACATATGATTAAAGTACCTGAGGTTATTAGAGAAGCAAGTGGTATAAGAATATTTGGTAAAAGGTTAAAATCTTTTTTATTTACTACAGATGTAGCAGTTATAAAAAATAGTAATGCAGATGCAGTTATTGCAGTATATCCATTTACACCTCAGCCTCTTATAACTCAAGCGATTCTTTTATCTGCCGATATACCTGTATTCTGTGGAGTTGGTGGGAGAGCTGTGGCAGGAAGAAGAGTTACAAACTTAGCTTTAGATGCAGAATTTAAAGGGGCTATGGGAGTTGTTTTAAATAGCCCTACTCCAAATGAGGTTATAAGACAGGTAAGAGATACCATAGATATACCTATAATAGTAACAATAGTATCAGAGTATGAGAATGTAAAAGAAAGAGTGGAAGCTGGAGTTACTATAATAAATGTATCAGGCGCTAAAGAAACTCCTAAAATAGTAAAAAAAATTAGAGATGAATATCCTAGTTTTCCTATAATAGCTACAGGTGGTCCAACAGAAGAAACTATAAAAGAAACCATTTTAGCAGGAGCTAATGCAATAGCATTTACTCCACCTACATCAGCAGAAATTCTAAGCAAGATTATGGTTAAAAACAGACAAATATATGCCGAGGGAAATAGGAAATAAAAAATTTGATTATAATTTAAGAATATATTATATTTAGAGAGGAATAATTTCTTTTATGTTTTGTAAGTTTAGTAAATGTAAAAGTTAAGGTTATTGTGGCATGAGAGGCATTTTATATTATTTTAGTGGTACCGGAAATACTAAATGGGTGGCAGATAGATTTAAAGAGAATTTTGAACTTTATAATATAGATGTAGATTTAATAGATATTCAATATATAGAAGATAGAGAAGTTAAAAAATGTGATTTTATAATTATAGGTTCACCAGTCCATGTAGAGTTTCCGCCTAAAGTTGTAAGAGATTTTTTAAATAAGCTTGATTCTTTAAAGAAAAGTAAAAGAGCTATAATATATTGTACACAAGCAGCCGAATCTTCTTCTGCATGTTGTTTTATGGCAAAGTGTTTAAAGAAAAAGGGATATATTATTTCAGCACAGATTAGTGTGAAAATGCCGAATAACTATTATTTTTCTATAGGTAAAAAACCTACGAAAAATGAAATAGAAAATTTATTAATTAAGGCTGATAAAAAAACTAAAAATACAATAGAAAATTTCATAAAAAATAAAACTATTAGAGAAAATACTTTTTTTGTTAAGTTTCAGCTAGATAAAATAACGTATTGTGTGTTTAAAAATATGATTCCTAAATTATCTAAGAACATATATGCTACAAAAGAGTGTAACAAGTGTGGATTGTGTTTAAGAAATTGTCCACAAGGAAATATAACATTTGAGGGAGGACGTGCAATTTTTCATAGTAAATGTATCCTATGTCTTAGATGTATACATATATGCCCTATAAATGCTATAAGATATAAAAATAAAAAAATAGATCAAACTCAAAAAAATATAATTAAAGTATTGAATTTGAATAAATAAAATTTAAAATTTAGACAATACTAAAGTTATAATATTTTGGGGAGTGAATTGAATGTTTTCATTGCAAAATAAAATGATCATTGCAGAGAATTGTAAAGAATATAGAGCTAAAAGCTATATGTCAGATTTACAAACCAGTTATATTTCCAATGATTGTAGTAATTGTATAAACTTTTCTAACAATACATGCACAAAAAATTTATTTAATAAGATTGGAAAGATGATAAGTATTAATTAAAAAATGTTTAAAAATAAAAAGTATAATTTATTTTTAAAATAAGTATTGACATATATAAAAATACAACATATAATAGATAACAAATCTTAAAACTTAATGAGTTGAATATCATTCTATGAAGAGAATAGTAACATAAGTTTAGGTAAAAGAGAGTCAGCGGCTGGTGGAAGTTGATACCCACACTTTTGTGAATCCATCTTGGAGATTTACTGCGATGAGTAGTACGGAAAATCCGTTATTTTAATGAGTGGATTATATTTTTATATAATCAATGAGGGTGGTAACGCGAGCCAATCGTCCCTAAGAGGGTTTGATTGGTTTTTTTATATTAAAATTAAATATTGTCTTATGAAGAGAATAGTAACATGAGTTCAGGTAAAAGAGAGTCAGTGGTTGGTGTAAACTGGTACCCATACTTTTGTGAATCCGCCTTGGAGGATTATTATGATGAATAATACGGAAAACCGTTATTTGAGTTGAGAGAATTATACATAAAAGGTATAATTAATAAGGGTGGCAACGCGAGTCAATCGTCCCTAAAGGGATGATTGGCTCTTTTGTTTTATACTTATATTGATTTTTATATATTAATTATAGTGTTCATTTAAGTAATTACGTAAATTTTGGAGGTACAAGTATGCATAAAAAATTATTTATTCCAGGACCTGTAGAAGTAAAAGAAGATGTGCTAGAAAAAATGTCTCAACCCATGATAGGGCATAGAACTAAAGAAGCTTCAGCATTGCAAAAGAAAATTAGTGATAAATTAAGAATTTTATTTAATACAAAAGAAGAGATACTATTGTCTACCAGTTCAGGAAGTGGACTGATGGAAGGTGCTGTAAGAACCTGTACAGCAAAGAGAGCAGCAGTTTTTTCAATAGGTGCTTTTGGAAAAAGATGGTATGAAATGGCTAAGAATAACAATGTACTAGCAGATTTATATGAAGTGGAATGGGGAAAGGCTTTAGATGTAGAAAAGATTCGTGAAGCATTAGATTCCAATAAATATGATGTGATTTGCATAACTCATAATGAAACTTCAACTGGTGTAATGAATCCTGTAGAGGAAATATCTGAAGTTGTAAAGAAATATCCAGAGGTTGTATGGTGTTTAGATACAGTTAGTTCTATGGGAGGTACTAAAATAGAAGTAGATGAACTTGGTGTAGATATATGTTTGACATCCAGTCAGAAAGCTTTAGGACTTCCTCCAGGGATAGCAGCTTGTTCTTTTTCCGAGAAAGCAGTAGAGAGAGCAAAAAAAGTAGAATTTAGAGGGTATTATTTAGATTTGCTTTCACTTTATGATTATATACAGAAAAAAAATTATCAGTATCCTTCAACACCATCTATTTCGCATATGTTTGCCATGGATTATCAGTTGGATAAAATACTAGAAGAAGGGTTGGAAAATAGATATAAAAGACATTTAGAAATGGCTGAATATGTTAGAGATTGGGCTAGAGAATATTTTAAATTGTTTGCTGATGAAAGGTATCTTTCAAATACACTTACCAATATTGAAAATGTTAGAAATATAAGTGTAGGAGACCTGAATAAAGAATTAGGTGAAAGAGGATTTCAGATTTCCAATGGTTATGGAAAATTAAAAGAAAAGACATTTAGAATAGCTCATATGGCTGATTGTCATATTTCAGATATAAAGGAACTTTTAGAAAATATTAATTATATATTAAAATTATAGATTTTGGGAGGTTTTAATCATGATAAAAATATTAGTTAGTGATGGAATGGATAAAGAAGCTTTAAATAAACTTGTGGAAGATGGGTATGAAGTTATAGATAAACATTTTGATGAAGAAGAATTAAAAAATAAAATAAAAGAGTTTGATGTTATAATAGTGAGATCTGCTACTAAAATAAGAAAACCACTTATAGATGCAGCTAAAGACGGAAAATTAAAACTTATAATAAGAGGAGGAGTAGGAGTAGATAACATCGATGTAGATTATGCACTTCAAAATGGAATAGTTGTTAAGAATACTCCAAATGCCAGTGCTGCTTCAGTGGCAGAGTTAACACTTGCTCATATGTTTGCTATATCAAGATATGTAAATATTTCTAATGTGACTATGAGAAATAATGAATGGCATAAAAGCCAATATAAAGGAGTAGAATTATATGGTAAAACCTTGGGAATTGTAGGTTTTGGAAGGATTGCAAAAGAAGTTGCCAAAAGAGCAAATGCATTAGGGATGAAAATAATATATACAGATAAACTTGGAATGGCAAAGGGATATAATAATTATGAATTTTGTGAATTTAAGGATTTATTGAAAAGAGCAGATTATATAACATTCCACATTCCGTTTAGTAAAGATCAGAAAGCTTTAATAGGAGAAGAAGAATTTAATATTATGAAAGATGGAGTATATATAATAAATTGTGCAAGAGGCGGAATAATAGATGAAAAGGCCTTGATAAATGCATTGGATTGTGGTAAAGTTGCGGGGGCTGGAATAGATGTATTTAAAAATGAACCTAGCCCTTGTGAGGAGCTTCTAAATAATGATAGAGTATCAGCAACACCTCACATAGGAGCATCAACTTGTGAAGCTCAAAAGAGAATAGGCATGGAAATAGTAAATATAGTAGAACAATATTATCTTGATAAAAATTTAATTAATGTATGTTAATATACTATAAAAGGAGAAAGAAATGATAACTTTAAAGGCATTTAAAGCACTAAGACCCAGAGCGGATATAGTTCAAAAGGTTGCTGAACTTCCCTATGATGTTATGAATAGCAAAGAGGCAAAAGAAATTGCAAAAGGTAATAAATATTCTTTTTTACATGTAGATAAATCGGAAATTGATTTGGATGAAAATATAAACTTATATGATAGGGAAGTTTATATAAAAGCTAATGAAAATTTACAAAGTATGATAGATAGTAAGGTATTAATACAAGATGAAAAAGAAAATCTATATATTTATAGGTTAATTATGAATGGAAAAAGCCAGATTGGTATAGTAGCATGTACATCTATAGATGACTATATTAATAATAAAATAAAAAAACATGAGCATACGAGAAAAGATAAGGAACAAGATAGAATAAATCATGTAGATTTTTGTGATGCAAATACAGGACCTATATTTTTAACTTATAAATATAATGATAAAATTGATAATGTGATAAGTAGTTGGATACAAAAAGAGCCTGTTTATGATTTTACGGCAGAGGATGGAGTTAAAAATACTGTATGGGTTGTGGATGATGGGGAAACAATAAATAATATTTGTGATTTATTTAAAGATGTAGATAGTTTATATATAGCAGATGGTCATCATAGGGCGGCTTCAGCAGTAAAAGTGGGACTTAGAAGAAGAGAAGAAAATCCGAATTATTCAGGAAGTGAGGAATTTAATTTTTTTCTATCGGTAATTTTTCCACACTCACATTTAAATATTATAGATTACAATAGAATTGTCAAGGATTTAAATGGTCTTTCTAATGAAGAGTATATGAATAAAGTTTTAGAGAAGTTTAATATAGATATATGTGAGGGTCAAGGACCATATAAACCTTCTTCTAAACATAATTATGGAATGTATTTAAATGGCAAATGGTATATACTTACGGCTAAAGAAGGAACTTACGATCCCCTTGATCCCGTTGAAAGATTAGATGTATCTATTCTTCAAAATAATTTATTAGATCCAATTTTGGGAATAAAGGATCCTCGTACAGATAATAGAATTGATTTTGTAGGTGGGATAAGAGGTCTTAAGGAATTAGAGCATAGAATAGATGAGAAAAGTACAGGCGTTGCATTTTCAATGTATCCTACTACATTGGAAGATTTAATGAATATTGCAGATGCTGGAGAAGTAATGCCGCCTAAATCTACTTGGTTTGAGCCAAAACTCAGGAGTGGACTGTTCATTCATAAGTTAAAATAATTACTTAATTAAATTAGTTATTGTACTGAAAGTATATATGTAAAGATATATAAATTTATTTCTAGGTAAATTTTTATATCTTTTAGTGTTTTTTGTAGTATATCTATGTAAGCTAGTAAATTTTTAAGTATTATATGGAGACTTTAAGTAGTAGTTTTTTAATAAACATGTCCTTGTGTATCTTTATATAAAAGATGTAGAAATCAATAGGATATACAAGATATAATAAGATAATCTTATAATTTTACCATAAAAATAATTTTTAATATGTAAGGCTGTGATATAATAACCTTCGTCATGTCGATAGTACCTGAAAGTAAGTAAATTCAACGGATTTACTTAGTATAAAAAATGCTAAAAAAAGTGTTGACAAAGGGAAAATGAGATGATATACTATAAAAGCTGTCTGAGAAAACAGATGGCAGCAAAGATGAAATATGATCCTTGAAAATTAAACAGAATAAAGAAGATAGGTAAACTTATTTATTAAGAATAAACCAGCAATTCTTTTGAGCTGCGAGAGCAGTAAAGAGAGTAATTTCGTAATGTAGTATATTCAAGCAGTATTCTGCTGAAAGAGATATACTAAAATTGCTAGTAGCGAGTACAGCGAGGAAAAGGCTGAATGAGGAGCGGAACTTACTTATGTAATTGAGCACCGGAATGAGGCATTTAACGAAGCTGGGCGAAGCTAATAGTAATTTTCAACAGAGTCAAATAAAACTTTTAAAATAAGAGTTTGATCCTGGCTCAGGACGAACGCTGGCGGCGTGCCTAACACATGCAAGTCGAGCGAGGAAGCCCCTTCGGGGGTGGAATAGCGGCGGACGGGTGAGTAACACGTGGGTAACCTGCCTCAAAGAGGGGGATAGCCTCCCGAAAGGGAGATTAATACCGCATAGAAGGTAAAAATCGCATGATAAATGCCTTAAAGGAGCAATCCGCTTTGAGATGGGCCCGCGTCGCATTAGCTAGTTGGAGGGATAAAAGCCCCCCAAGGCGACGATGCGTAGCCGACCTGAGAGGGTGAACGGCCACATTGGAACTGAGATACGGTCCAGACTCCTACGGGAGGCAGCAGTGGGGAATATTGCACAATGGGGGAAACCCTGATGCAGCAACGCCGCGTGAGTGAAGAAGGTTTTCGGATCGTAAAGCTCTGTCATCCGGGACGATAATGACGGTACCGGAAGAGGAAGCCACGGCTAACTACGTGCCAGCAGCCGCGGTAATACGTAGGTGGCGAGCGTTGTCCGGAATTACTGGGCGTAAAGGGTGTGCAGGCGGATATTTAAGTGAGATGTGAAAGACCCGGGCTTAACCCGGGCAGTGCATTTCAAACTGGATATCTAGAGTGCAGGAGAGGAGAACGGAATTCCTAGTGTAGCGGTGAAATGCGTAGAGATTAGGAAGAACACCAGTGGCGAAGGCGGTTCTCTGGACTGTAACTGACGCTGAGGCACGAAAGCGTGGGTAGCAAACAGGATTAGATACCCTGGTAGTCCACGCCGTAAACGATGAGTACTAGGTGTAGGGGGTATCGACCCCCCCTGTGCCGCAGTAAACACAATAAGTACTCCGCCTGGGAAGTACGATCGCAAGATTAAAACTCAAAGGAATTGACGGGGACCCGCACAAGCAGCGGAGCATGTGGTTTAATTCGAAGCAACGCGAAGAACCTTACCTGGACTTGACATCCCCTGAATGACTCGTAATGGAGGAAGCCCTACGGGGCAGGGAGACAGGTGGTGCATGGTTGTCGTCAGCTCGTGTCGTGAGATGTTAGGTTAAGTCCTGCAACGAGCGCAACCCCTGTCGTTAGTTGCCAGCACGTAAAGGTGGGCACCCTAACGAGACTGCCGCGGTTAACGTGGAGGAAGGTGGGGATGACGTCAAATCATCATGCCCCTTATGTCCAGGGCAACACACGTGCTACAATGGGCAGAACAGAGAGAAGCAATACCGCGAGGAGGAGCAAATCTCAAAAACTGCCCCCAGTTCGGATTGTAGGCTGAAACCCGCCTGCATGAAGTTGGAGTTGCTAGTAATCGCGAATCAGCATGTCGCGGTGAATACGTTCCCGGGTCTTGTACACACCGCCCGTCACACCATGAGAGCTGGCAACACCCGAAGTCCGTAGTCTAACCAAGGAGGACGCGGCCGAAGGTGGGGTTAGTGATTGGGGTGAAGTCGTAACAAGGTAGCCGTAGGAGAACCTGCGGCTGGATCACCTCCTTTCTAAGGAGTCGAAAGGCTGGGAAAAAACCTGCCTTAAAAGCTGGAATTTGAGATAAATAAGTTGCCCTTTATTCTGTTTAATTTTGAGGGATCATAGTCATTTGACGATAAAGGATTGACAGTTAGATTCCTATTTCAATTGAGCAGTGCAGACTGTAATAATAAATTGTGCACTGTGAATAGTAAATTGAAATAAAATTGTCCTTTGAAAATTGCACAGTAAATAAAAGAAGTAAAGCTAAGGTTAGAAATAACCTTTGTAGTGGATAAGTATAAATGAGTTTATGCTTATTTTAATAAGATGTAGTTCCTATATTAATATAATTGAGAATAAAGTTTTAATTATATTTACGTAGGACAAAGAAAATTAGTGATAACGAGCAGAGCGAGGAAAGACTTGAGTGAGGAGCAGAGTTTACTTGTGTAAATGAGCACCGCAGGGAAAGGCTTGACGAAGCTGTGGGAAGTTAGCAGTAATTTTTTAATGAAACTCACTCAGCTAAGGCTGAGGAGTGCAATTTAGGCACCAAATCGAAGATTTGGACTAAATTATCAGGTCAAGCTACAAAGGGCGCATGGAGGATGCCTTGGCACCAGGAGCCGAAGAAGGACGTGATAAGCTGCGAAAAGCTCTGGGTAGGCGCAAATAGCCAGAGAACCAGAGATGTCCGAATGGGGAAACCCACCTATAAAACAATAGGTACTGCATGCTGAATATATAGGTATGCAGGGGAAAACCCGGGGAACTGAAACATCTAAGTACCCGGAGGAAGAGAAAGAAAAATCGATTTTCTAAGTAGCGGCGAGCGAAAGGGAAAGAGCCCAAACCGGAAACTTGTTTCCGGGGTAGAGGTCAGGTGATAAAAAATGTGGAAGCTTAAGTGAATTCAACTGGAAAGTTGAGCCGCAGAAGGTAAAAGCCCTGTAAGTGAAAAGCAGAAGCAAAATAACCTGTACCGGAGTACCACGAGACACGAGAAACCTTGTGGGAAGCAGGGAGGACCACCTCCCAAGGCTAAATACTACCTGGTGACCGATAGAGGAGGAGTACCGTGAGGGAAAGGTGAAAAGAACCCCGGGAGGGGAGTGAAATAGAACCTGAAACCGTGTGTCCACAAACAGTCGAAGTACGTTAAAGTACGACGGCGTGCTTTTTGTAGAACGAGCCAGCGAGTTACGGTATGCAGCAAGGTTAAGTACTTAAGGTACGGAGCCGAAGGGAAACCGAGTCTGAAAAGGGCGGGGAGTTGTATGCCGTAGACCCGAAACCGGGTGACCTATCCATGGCCAGGTTGAAGCGGAAGTAAAATTTCGTGGAGGACCGAACCACGTTGGTGTTGAAAAACCATGGGATGAGCTGTGGATAGCGGAGAAATTCCAATCGAACTCGGAGATAGCTGGTTCTCCCCGAAATAGCTTTAGGGCTAGCGTCGGGAGTGAGTAATGGAGGTAGAGCACTGACTGGGGTAGGGGCTGACAACAGTTACCGAACCTTATCAAACTCCGAATGCCATATACTTGAATCCCGGCAGTCAGACTGCGAATGATAAGATCCGTAGTCAAAAGGGAAAAAGCCCAGACCAACAGCTAAGGTCCCGAAGTGTAAGTTAAGTGGAAAAGGATGTGTGATTTCGAAGACAACTAGGATGTTGGCTTAGAAGCAGCCATACATTTAAAGAGTGCGTAATAGCTCACTAGTCAAGAGGTCATGCGCCGAAGATGTCCGGGGCTAAAACTTACCACCGAAGCTATGGGCCTGAAAGGGCGGTAGGGGAGCATGCTGCACAGGGAGAAGCCATACCGGAAGGAATGGTGGACAGTGCAGGAGAGAGAATGCTGGCATAAGTAGCGAGAAATAAGTGAGAATCTTATTGGTCGAAAACCTAAGGTTTCCTGGGGAAGGTTCGTCCGCCCAGGGTAAGTCGGGACCTAAGCCGAGGCCGAAAGGCGTAGGCGATGGACAACCGGTTGAGATTCCGGTACCACATTTTTGCGAAAAAGAACAGAAGGGATGACGCAGAAGGATAGGATGTGCACACGAATGGATGTGTGTCCAAGGAGTGAGGGAGGACATAAAGGAAAAGCCGTATGTCCGATAATCCTGGGCTTTGAAGGGGAGTCCGCAAGGACGAGTATCTGATTTCACACTGCCAAGAAAAGTCTCTATGGAGCAGGGATGTGCCCGTACCGCAAACCGACACAGGTAGGTGAGGAGAGAATCCTAAGACCATCGGAAGAATTGTTGTTAAGGAACTCGGCAAATTGACTCCGTAACTTAGGGAAAAGGAGTGCCTCGAAAGAGGCCGCAGAGAAAAGGCCCAAGCAACTGTTTATCAAAAACACAGGTCTCTGCTAAAGCGAAAGCTGAAGTATAGGGGCTGACGCCTGCCCGGTGCTGGAAGGTTAAGGGGACTGCTTAGCGCAAGCGAAGGCAAGAACTTAAGCCCCAGTAAACGGCGGCCGTAACTATAACGGTCCTAAGGTAGCGAAATTCCTTGTCGGGTAAGTTCCGACCCGCACGAATGGCGTAATGATTTGGGCACTGTCTCAACAACAAATCCGGCGAAATTGAAGTGCAAGTGAAGATGCTTGCTACCCGCGATTGGACGGAAAGACCCCGTAGAGCTTTACTGCAGTTTATCACTGAATTTTGGTATTGCCTGTACAGGATAGGTGGGAGGCAGAGAAGGAAGTGCGCCAGCATTTCTGGAGTCAACGTTGGGATACCACCCTGGCAGTACTGGAATTCTAACCGGAGTGCATGAAACTGGACACGGGACAATGATAGGCGGGCAGTTTGACTGGGGCGGTCGCCTCCAAAAGAGTAACGGAGGCGTACAAAGGTTCCCTCAGAAGGGTTGGAAATTCTTCGTAGAGTGCAAAGGCAGAAGGGAGCTTGACTGTGACACACACAGGTGGAGCAGGGACGAAAGTCGGGCTTAGTGATCCGGTGGTACCTCGTGGGAGGGCCATCGCTCAACGGATAAAAGCTACCTCGGGGATAACAGGCTGATCTCCCCCAAGAGTTCACATCGACGGGGAGGTTTGGCACCTCGATGTCGGCTCGTCGCATCCTGGGGCTGGAGTAGGTCCCAAGGGTTGGGCTGTTCGCCCATTAAAGCGGCACGCGAGCTGGGTTCAGAACGTCGTGAGACAGTTCGGTCCCTATCCGTCGCGGGCGTAGGAAATTTGAGGGGAGCTGTCCCTAGTACGAGAGGACCGGGATGGACTGACCGCTGGTGAACCAGTTGTTCCGCCAGGAGCACAGCTGGGTAGCTAAGTCGGGAAGGGATAAACGCTGAAAGCATCTAAGTGTGAAGCCCACCCCAAGACAAGATTTCCCATGGCGAAAGCCAGTAAGACCCCTCCGAGAAGAGGAGGAGATAGGTCAGGGGTGTAAGCATGGCAACATGTTAAGCTGACTGATACTAATAGGTCGAGGGCTTGACCAAATAATATTTACTGTGCAATTTTGAGGGGATAAAACTCCTGAAAAGAATAATATAAATCTGGTGGCAATAATGTGGAGGCAACACCCCTTACCATTTCGAACAGGAAGGTTAAGTTCCACAGTGCCCATGGTACTGCAGGGGAGGCCCTGTGGGAGAGCAGGTCGCTGCCGGATATGTTTTGGTTCACTAGCTCAGTTGGTAGAGCACATGACTTTTAATCATGTTGTCCGGGGTTCGATTCCCCGGTGAGCCACCAATAAGGAAGCATATTATTGATATGCTTCCTTATTATTTTTTAGAAAAAAATATTGTATTTAATTAGATTCACAATAAATTATTATATTCCGATAATTGAAAAATTTTCATTATAATTATGTTATAATTAAAGTAATCCATAACGATTAGCTGAAGTACAATTACATTACTAATATATTTGATTGGAGGCAAATATGAAAGGTTTAGACTTTTTTAGAATAATATGTGAAGCTCATGCACCAAGTGGAAGGGAAGATTGGTTGTATTCTATTATAAAGGACAATTTTAAGGAATTTGGAGATACAACTATAACTAAATTAAATAACATGTATATACACAAGAAAGGTATAACTTCTAATAAATTAATGATAATGTCTCATGTGGATGAAGTTTTTTTAATGGTAAAAGAAATCTCAGAAGATGGATTTATAAAATTTGAAGGCTTTGGAGTAGATGCCAAAAGTCTTGTGTCTCAGGAAGTCATCATTCATGGAAAAGAAGATATATCTGGAATTGTAGCATTAAAATATAATTACAATGATAAAGATAAAAGTAAAGTTTCCATGAAAAATTTATATATAGAAACTGGATTTAATAAAGAGAAGTTAAGCGGTATAGTTAAATTAGGAGATTATATCACATTAGACAGAAAGATGATATATCTTTTGAATAATAATGTAAGCTGTAAATCTATAGATAATAGAGCTAGTATTTTTGCTATGTACGTTTGTGCAGAAGAACTTAAAAATGTAAATTCTGATTTGGATATATATTTTGTATGCTCATGCCAGGAAGAAGTGGGTCATAGAGGAGCAAAAATGGTAAGTTATGATATTAAGCCCGATATAGGTATAGCACTTGATGTAACCTTTGATAGTGGAATATTAGGAGATAACAATAGAGAAAATAAGCTTGGAAAAGGACCGGTTATATGCATAGGACCTAACATACATGCTAAAATCAGAAATAGATTAATAGAAACAGCAGATAAGTATAATATCCCTTATCAGGTTGAAGTAGAACCGGGAAATACAGGAACGGATGCTTGGGATATTCAAACTTCAGTAGGAGGAATAGCTACAATTCTTGTATCTATCCCTATAAAGTATATGCATACGTCAGTGGAGGTAGTTAACATAGAAGATATAAGAAATACAGGAAGATTGTTGGCAAGACTTATTCAGGATTTAAAAGAGAGTGAATTGGAGGGATTATTTTGTTTTTAGAAAAACTCTGTAATTCTACAGGACCTTCGGGATATGAGGAACACATTAGGAATGTAATAAGAGATGAATTAAGTACTTTTACTGACAATATACTTATAGATAGAATGGGAAATATTATAGTGCATAAGGATAGACAAAATGATTCTTCATCTAAAATAATGGTGATTTCTCACATAGATGAATCAGGTCTCATAATAACAGCTTATAATAAAGATGGAACACTAAAATTTTCCACATTAGGGGATATAGATAAAAATTCACTTCCTGCTAAGGCTGTTTTAATTGGAGATAAAAAAATACCAGGAGTTATTGGAATGAAGCCAATACATATTCAGAGTAAAAAAGAAAGAGATGAAAATATATCCTATGAAAATATGTGTATAGATATAGGCGCTTTTTCCCAAGAGGAATGTAGAAGGATTATATCATTAGGGGATTTTGTAGTATTTAATAATAAATTTTCTCATTTTGGAGATAACCTTTTAAAAGGAAAAGCTCTAGATAATAGAGTAGGATGTTCTATACTTATAGAGTTATTGAAGGAAGACTTAAATTGCAACTTATATGGTGTATTTAATGTTCAGGGAAATATAGACCAAAGAGGAATTCATGCGGTTGCTTACAATATTGATCCAGATTTAGTCATAATTTTAGATACCATAAATAGTATAGATTATATGGAAATTCCCAGTTATTTCAGGACAAGTAAATTAAGAGAAGGTCCTGTTATACCTTTTAAAGGTGGACAGTGTATATTCGATAGAGGTATTGTAGAATCTATCCGGAATAAAGCAGATGACATAGGAATACCATATCAAAAAATTGGAGATACTCATGGAGAAGGAGAACTTAAAGCAGCTTATCTTACTGTTAATAATTGTAAAACTGCATCGATATTATTACCATGTAGATACATGAATTTTAATATTTCTATATGCAGTTTAGCTGATTATGATAATACTTTATTTTTATTAAAAAGCTATTTAGAGGACTGTAGTATAAATATTTAGAATGGTATAAGGGGTGAAAATTATGGATAAGCTTTTGTTAAAATTAATTAATTCTTTTGGGATTAGTGGAAAAGAAGATGAAATTAGACAAGTGATAAAAGAGAGTTTAAAGGAATCCGATCATGATATACATGAAGATAATATAGGTAATATATTAGTGAAAGTGGGAACTGGTAAAAGTAAAGTTATGATATGTTCTAATATGGATTCAGTGGGATTTATAGTTAATGATATAGAAGAAGATGGAATGATAAAAGTAAATAGTATAGGAGAGTTTAATACTCAGGATATATCACATAGCTTTATAAGATTTCATAATGGCACACTGGGTAAAGTATGGACATCTTCAAAAGGTGTCTTTGTGGATATAGGTACAAGTAACAGGGAAGATACATTAAAAAAGATAAAAGAAGGAGACATGGCATCACTTGTGGGACCTTATTTAAAAGTGGGAAATAATAATATAATAAGTCCCTTGCTTCATAATAAGGTGGGATGTTATATACTTTTGAAGCTTTTAGAAAATATTAAAATAAATAATACTGAATTTAATTTTGTATTTGCTTCTCAAGGAGAAATTGGAGGAATAGGTGCAAGAATAGCTGCAAATACTATAAATCCTGACTATTGTATAATAGTAGGCGTTGAAAACACAAAAAATAAAGAGGAAACAAAAATAGATATAGGTGATGGACCCGTATTAAAAATCATGGATAGTTCTTTGATAATGCATAAAGATATAAAGGATATATTAGAAAATGCTGCTGAAAGAGCGGATGTAAAATTTCAGTACAGTATAAGCACAGGTAAATCCCAAGGAGGACTTGTACATAAAGAGCGGATAGGCATAAGAACTGGCGAGATTGCAGTACCATGTAGATATAAATATTCTACTTCAGAGATGATATCTATTTATGATATAGAAAATACTATAAAGGTATTAAATGAATTAGAAAATTTTAAGGAGCTGATATAAGAAAAGTTAATATGAAGAAAATCAAATGGATTTTAGTTGTACTATGGATGGTAGTAATATTTATTTTTTCGAATGAATCATCTACTATGTCAAATGAAAAGAGTAGACTTTTTATATACCTAATTCAAACTTTAGGTTTGGACTTAAATGCTTTCTTTGGAAATTTATCTAATTTTATGGTTAGAAAGGCCTCACATTTTCTTGAGTATTTTATACTAGCTATACTATTGTTTAATATTATAAAAGGTAAGTTTGAAATAAAAAAAGTATTTATAATTTCCATTGTTATAGTAGTTGTATATGCATGTACGGATGAGATTCATCAAATATTTATACCTGGAAGAACAGCCAGAATAAAAGATATATTTATAGACACAGTAGGAGGTAGTATGGGACTATTAGTAAGCTATTTTATTAATAAAAAAATTTTTTATGAAAAGGAGAACTAAAGGGTATTTAGAGCTCCTTTTAATTTTTCCCAGTCCTCCTCATATATAGATTGAAAATTTTTATTTCTATTGTAGGTCAAAGCAGAAGGATGATACATAGGAAATACGGGTTTCCTTAGATTCTCATTAAAATAGATAGTACCATGACATTTTCCTATGGAGTCAAATTCAGTAAAACTTTTTAAAGGTATATTCCCTAATGTAATAATTATTTTAGGATTTACAAGATTAATTTCTTCATTTAATATTTCTTTGAATAATTTAATTTCTGGTATTTTAGGAGTTCTGTTGCTTATAGTTTCTTTACCATCTTTTGATATTTTAATTTTAATTGGTCTAAAAAAGCAAGTGTTTGTGATTCGTACTTCTTCTCTTTTTAATCCTATAGAATTCAAATAATTCTCAAAAGTTTTTCCTGCCATACCAACAAAAGGTTTTCCTTGTATTATTTCTGTTTTTCCTGGAGCTTCTCCAATGAATAGTATAAGACAGGGAATAGGTCCACTGCCAGAAATGTATCCTTCCGTAGGTGCATCCTTATAATTTTCACATATCTCTCTGATTTTCTCTCTAATTTTTTCTTCAGCTTTCATAAAAGAATTCCTTTCTTTAATTAAAATAATCTTTTTTATATTTTAACATAAGTGTCAAATATAAAATTAATTTTTAATAAATTGTATCCGTACATTTTATTAAAAAAAACAATAGTATTATAATACTACTAAAATTATTTTAAAGAGGTGATTTTCTTGAACATTCCATATGTACTGACTCCAGGGCCTACAGAAATTAGAGAAAATGTTAGGCTTGCAATGAGTATGAGGACTACTAATCCGGATTTGGATGTAAAATTTTATGATTTTTATAGGAATGCCTGTGAAGACATAGGTCGATTATTAAAAACTAAAAATCAGACTATAATATTAGGTGGAGAGGGAATGTTAGGATTAGAAGCAGCCTGTGCTTCTCTTACAGAAGAAGGAGATAGGGTTCTTGTAATTGACAATGGCGTATTTGGAGAAGGATTTGCTGATTTAGTAAAATTATATGGTGGGAAAGTGGAATTTTTTAAAGGAAATAGGAGGCGAGAAATAGATATAATAGAATTAGCAAAATTTTTAGATAAAGATAGTAATTTCAAATATGCAACCATTGTACATTGTGATACTCCTTCAGGAGTATTGAATGATGTGTCAAAAATATGTCCTTTGCTTAAAAAAAGAGGTGTATTGACTTTAGTAGATAGTGTTTCCGCAATGGGAGGAGAAAAATTAGAAGTTGATAATTGGGATATAGATATAGTTATAGGTGGTTCGCAAAAATGTATTTCAGCTCCTCCGGGGCTTACTCTGATTAGTATGAGTGAAGAAGCCTTGTTAGCTATGAAAATTAGAAAAGAGCCCATAAGGTCTTTTTATTGTAATTTACTAATTTGGGAAAAATACTATGAAAATAAATGGTTTCCATATACCCCTCCAATAAGTAATATAATTGGACTTAAAGTAGCTTTAGATAATATTCTAGAAGATAAAAATATTTTGGAAAGACATAGAATAATTGCTGAAAGCTTAAGAAAGACTATTATAGAAGCAGGTCTTAATCTATATGTGGAAAAAGGTTATTCCAATACAGTTACTGTTATTGAGGTTCCAAAGGGTATAGAAGAAAAGCAGCTCAGAGAATTCATGTTAATTAATTTTAATATTATGATAGCAGGTTCTTTTGGATATTTGAAAAATAAGGTTATAAGAATAGGCCATATGGGAGAAAATGCCAGAAAAGATTTAATAAGTTATAGTCTTTATGCTCTTCAGGAAGCTTTAAAGCATATGGGATTTCAATGTAAATGTGATATGCCTCAATTTTTTTTAAAACAGTGTAGAACAAGTGATTTTTAGGTTTAGATGGAGTTTGCCTATGAGAAATGCTTTTCTACATATGGGCCTTATTAACAGTATTCTTAGTGTCTTTAGCACTTAGAATACGTTATTCTTTAGGGGAAAAACTTATTCAGGCATGTAGCAATGATTGTCTCCTACTTTGAAGAAGGTAAGAGTACTAGTAATGGTGGTGTTAGGATAAAATTCAAAAATATAGTAGCTTTTAAATAAATAAACATAACCTAGCGTATCAATATAAGTATATTATAGAAAATAAGAATTATATGTTGTATATAAGAGATATTTTTATGTAGTTGGTATATCTTATAGAGACATTAGAATAAAGTATGATAAAATATCACATGTTGCTGCAAAATACAGAATAGTAATTTTAGCAGCATGTGTACCTTCAAAATTTTAGTCTTTGAAATGCTAAAAAAAGTGTTGACAAAGGGAAAATGAGATGATATACTATAAAAGCTGTCTGAGAAAACAGATGGCAGCAAAGATGAAATATGATCCTTGAAAATTAAACAGAATAAAGAAGATAGGTAAACTTATTTATTAAGAATAAACCAGCAATTCTTTTGAGCTGCGAGAGCAGTAAAGAGAGTAATTTCGTAATGTAGTATATTCAAGCAGTATTCTGCTGAAAGAGATATACTAAAATTGCTAGTAGCGAGTACAGCGAGGAAAAGGCTGAATGAGGAGCGGAACTTACTTATGTAATTGAGCACCGGAATGAGGCATTTAACGAAGCTGGGCGAAGCTAATAGTAATTTTCAACAGAGTCAAATAAAACTTTTAAAATAAGAGTTTGATCCTGGCTCAGGACGAACGCTGGCGGCGTGCCTAACACATGCAAGTCGAGCGAGGAAGCCCCTTCGGGGGTGGAATAGCGGCGGACGGGTGAGTAACACGTGGGTAACCTGCCTCAAAGAGGGGGATAGCCTCCCGAAAGGGAGATTAATACCGCATAGAAGGTAAAAATCGCATGATAAATGCCTTAAAGGAGCAATCCGCTTTGAGATGGGCCCGCGTCGCATTAGCTAGTTGGAGGGATAAAAGCCCCCCAAGGCGACGATGCGTAGCCGACCTGAGAGGGTGAACGGCCACATTGGAACTGAGATACGGTCCAGACTCCTACGGGAGGCAGCAGTGGGGAATATTGCACAATGGGGGAAACCCTGATGCAGCAACGCCGCGTGAGTGAAGAAGGTTTTCGGATCGTAAAGCTCTGTCATCCGGGACGATAATGACGGTACCGGAAGAGGAAGCCACGGCTAACTACGTGCCAGCAGCCGCGGTAATACGTAGGTGGCGAGCGTTGTCCGGAATTACTGGGCGTAAAGGGTGTGCAGGCGGATATTTAAGTGAGATGTGAAAGACCCGGGCTTAACCCGGGCAGTGCATTTCAAACTGGATATCTAGAGTGCAGGAGAGGAGAACGGAATTCCTAGTGTAGCGGTGAAATGCGTAGAGATTAGGAAGAACACCAGTGGCGAAGGCGGTTCTCTGGACTGTAACTGACGCTGAGGCACGAAAGCGTGGGTAGCAAACAGGATTAGATACCCTGGTAGTCCACGCCGTAAACGATGAGTACTAGGTGTAGGGGGTATCGACCCCCCCTGTGCCGCAGTAAACACAATAAGTACTCCGCCTGGGAAGTACGATCGCAAGATTAAAACTCAAAGGAATTGACGGGGACCCGCACAAGCAGCGGAGCATGTGGTTTAATTCGAAGCAACGCGAAGAACCTTACCTGGACTTGACATCCCCTGAATGACTCGTAATGGAGGAAGCCCTACGGGGCAGGGAGACAGGTGGTGCATGGTTGTCGTCAGCTCGTGTCGTGAGATGTTAGGTTAAGTCCTGCAACGAGCGCAACCCCTGTCGTTAGTTGCCAGCACGTAAAGGTGGGCACCCTAACGAGACTGCCGCGGTTAACGTGGAGGAAGGTGGGGATGACGTCAAATCATCATGCCCCTTATGTCCAGGGCAACACACGTGCTACAATGGGCAGAACAGAGAGAAGCAATACCGCGAGGAGGAGCAAATCTCAAAAACTGCCCCCAGTTCGGATTGTAGGCTGAAACCCGCCTGCATGAAGTTGGAGTTGCTAGTAATCGCGAATCAGCATGTCGCGGTGAATACGTTCCCGGGTCTTGTACACACCGCCCGTCACACCATGAGAGCTGGCAACACCCGAAGTCCGTAGTCTAACCAAGGAGGACGCGGCCGAAGGTGGGGTTAGTGATTGGGGTGAAGTCGTAACAAGGTAGCCGTAGGAGAACCTGCGGCTGGATCACCTCCTTTCTAAGGAGTCGAAAGGCTGGGAAAAAACCTGCCTTAAAAGCTGGAATTTGAGATAAATAAGTTGCCCTTTATTCTGTTTAATTTTGAGGGATCATAGTCATTTGACGATAAAGGATTGACAGTTAGATTCCTATTTCAATTGAGCAGTGCAGACTGTAATAATAAATTGTGCACTGTGAATAGTAAATTGAAATAAAATTGTCCTTTGAAAATTGCACAGTAAATAAAAGAAGTAAAGCTAAGGTTAGAAATAACCTTTGTAGTGGATAAGTATAAATGAGTTTATGCTTATTTTAATAAGATGTAGTTCCTATATTAATATAATTGAGAATAAAGTTTTAATTATATTTACGTAGGACAAAGAAAATTAGTGATAACGAGCAGAGCGAGGAAAGACTTGAGTGAGGAGCAGAGTTTACTTGTGTAAATGAGCACCGCAGGGAAAGGCTTGACGAAGCTGTGGGAAGTTAGCAGTAATTTTTTAATGAAACTCACTCAGCTAAGGCTGAGGAGTGCAATTTAGGCACCAAATCGAAGATTTGGACTAAATTATCAGGTCAAGCTACAAAGGGCGCATGGAGGATGCCTTGGCACCAGGAGCCGAAGAAGGACGTGATAAGCTGCGAAAAGCTCTGGGTAGGCGCAAATAGCCAGAGAACCAGAGATGTCCGAATGGGGAAACCCACCTATAAAACAATAGGTACTGCATGCTGAATATATAGGTATGCAGGGGAAAACCCGGGGAACTGAAACATCTAAGTACCCGGAGGAAGAGAAAGAAAAATCGATTTTCTAAGTAGCGGCGAGCGAAAGGGAAAGAGCCCAAACCGGAAACTTGTTTCCGGGGTAGAGGTCAGGTGATAAAAAATGTGGAAGCTTAAGTGAATTCAACTGGAAAGTTGAGCCGCAGAAGGTAAAAGCCCTGTAAGTGAAAAGCAGAAGCAAAATAACCTGTACCGGAGTACCACGAGACACGAGAAACCTTGTGGGAAGCAGGGAGGACCACCTCCCAAGGCTAAATACTACCTGGTGACCGATAGAGGAGGAGTACCGTGAGGGAAAGGTGAAAAGAACCCCGGGAGGGGAGTGAAATAGAACCTGAAACCGTGTGTCCACAAACAGTCGAAGTACGTTAAAGTACGACGGCGTGCTTTTTGTAGAACGAGCCAGCGAGTTACGGTATGCAGCAAGGTTAAGTACTTAAGGTACGGAGCCGAAGGGAAACCGAGTCTGAAAAGGGCGGGGAGTTGTATGCCGTAGACCCGAAACCGGGTGACCTATCCATGGCCAGGTTGAAGCGGAAGTAAAATTTCGTGGAGGACCGAACCACGTTGGTGTTGAAAAACCATGGGATGAGCTGTGGATAGCGGAGAAATTCCAATCGAACTCGGAGATAGCTGGTTCTCCCCGAAATAGCTTTAGGGCTAGCGTCGGGAGTGAGTAATGGAGGTAGAGCACTGACTGGGGTAGGGGCTGACAACAGTTACCGAACCTTATCAAACTCCGAATGCCATATACTTGAATCCCGGCAGTCAGACTGCGAATGATAAGATCCGTAGTCAAAAGGGAAAAAGCCCAGACCAACAGCTAAGGTCCCGAAGTGTAAGTTAAGTGGAAAAGGATGTGTGATTTCGAAGACAACTAGGATGTTGGCTTAGAAGCAGCCATACATTTAAAGAGTGCGTAATAGCTCACTAGTCAAGAGGTCATGCGCCGAAGATGTCCGGGGCTAAAACTTACCACCGAAGCTATGGGCCTGAAAGGGCGGTAGGGGAGCATGCTGCACAGGGAGAAGCCATACCGGAAGGAATGGTGGACAGTGCAGGAGAGAGAATGCTGGCATAAGTAGCGAGAAATAAGTGAGAATCTTATTGGTCGAAAACCTAAGGTTTCCTGGGGAAGGTTCGTCCGCCCAGGGTAAGTCGGGACCTAAGCCGAGGCCGAAAGGCGTAGGCGATGGACAACCGGTTGAGATTCCGGTACCACATTTTTGCGAAAAAGAACAGAAGGGATGACGCAGAAGGATAGGATGTGCACACGAATGGATGTGTGTCCAAGGAGTGAGGGAGGACATAAAGGAAAAGCCGTATGTCCGATAATCCTGGGCTTTGAAGGGGAGTCCGCAAGGACGAGTATCTGATTTCACACTGCCAAGAAAAGTCTCTATGGAGCAGGGATGTGCCCGTACCGCAAACCGACACAGGTAGGTGAGGAGAGAATCCTAAGACCATCGGAAGAATTGTTGTTAAGGAACTCGGCAAATTGACTCCGTAACTTAGGGAAAAGGAGTGCCTCGAAAGAGGCCGCAGAGAAAAGGCCCAAGCAACTGTTTATCAAAAACACAGGTCTCTGCTAAAGCGAAAGCTGAAGTATAGGGGCTGACGCCTGCCCGGTGCTGGAAGGTTAAGGGGACTGCTTAGCGCAAGCGAAGGCAAGAACTTAAGCCCCAGTAAACGGCGGCCGTAACTATAACGGTCCTAAGGTAGCGAAATTCCTTGTCGGGTAAGTTCCGACCCGCACGAATGGCGTAATGATTTGGGCACTGTCTCAACAACAAATCCGGCGAAATTGAAGTGCAAGTGAAGATGCTTGCTACCCGCGATTGGACGGAAAGACCCCGTAGAGCTTTACTGCAGTTTATCACTGAATTTTGGTATTGCCTGTACAGGATAGGTGGGAGGCAGAGAAGGAAGTGCGCCAGCATTTCTGGAGTCAACGTTGGGATACCACCCTGGCAGTACTGGAATTCTAACCGGAGTGCATGAAACTGGACACGGGACAATGATAGGCGGGCAGTTTGACTGGGGCGGTCGCCTCCAAAAGAGTAACGGAGGCGTACAAAGGTTCCCTCAGAAGGGTTGGAAATTCTTCGTAGAGTGCAAAGGCAGAAGGGAGCTTGACTGTGACACACACAGGTGGAGCAGGGACGAAAGTCGGGCTTAGTGATCCGGTGGTACCTCGTGGGAGGGCCATCGCTCAACGGATAAAAGCTACCTCGGGGATAACAGGCTGATCTCCCCCAAGAGTTCACATCGACGGGGAGGTTTGGCACCTCGATGTCGGCTCGTCGCATCCTGGGGCTGGAGTAGGTCCCAAGGGTTGGGCTGTTCGCCCATTAAAGCGGCACGCGAGCTGGGTTCAGAACGTCGTGAGACAGTTCGGTCCCTATCCGTCGCGGGCGTAGGAAATTTGAGGGGAGCTGTCCCTAGTACGAGAGGACCGGGATGGACTGACCGCTGGTGAACCAGTTGTTCCGCCAGGAGCACAGCTGGGTAGCTAAGTCGGGAAGGGATAAACGCTGAAAGCATCTAAGTGTGAAGCCCACCCCAAGACAAGATTTCCCATGGCGAAAGCCAGTAAGACCCCTCCGAGAAGAGGAGGAGATAGGTCAGGGGTGTAAGCATGGCAACATGTTAAGCTGACTGATACTAATAGGTCGAGGGCTTGACCAAATAATATTTACTGTGCAATTTTGAGGGGATAAAACTCCTGAAAAGAATAATATAAATCTGGTGGCAATAACGTGGAGGCAACACCCCTTACCATTTCGAACAGGAAGGTTAAGTTCCACAGTGCCCATGGTACTGCAGGGGAGGCCCTGTGGGAGAGCAGGTCGCTGCCGGATATGTTTTAAATAGAATGTCTTATTGACATTCTATTTTTATCGCTGAAACAAGCATTTTAAAAAGTATACTTTAAAGTATACTTTTTAAAACTTTTCCTATGCTGTCATGTATAACTATATTAGCTTTATTATCATAAGGAGTAGTAGATTTATTTATAAGAACTAAATTACTGCCATTAAAATAATCAACCAGTCCTGCTGCAGGATATACTACCAGAGATGTACCTCCTACAATTAAAATATCTGCTTTACGTATATATTCCACAGAGTTATTTAATACATCCATATCCAAGCTTTCTTCATATAAAACTACATCTGGTTTAACTAATCCATTGCACTTATCACATTTTGGAATAAGATTAGTGCTTTTTATTACATAATCCAAATCAAAGAATTTATTACATCTAGTACAGTAATTTCTGTGAATTGAACCGTGTAATTCTAACACATTATGTGATCCTGCCATTTGATGAAGTCCATCGATATTTTGAGTTATTATAGCCTTTAGCTTTCCCCTTTTTTCTAATTCTGCTAAAGCGTAATGCGTATCATTGGGCTTTGCATCTTTATATATCATTTTTTTTCTGTAGAAGTCAAAGAAGTCTTCGGTATGAGACATAAAGAATGTATGACTTAGCATTACTTCAGGAGGATATGAAAAATTATTTTTAGTCTTATATATACCTGCTTCAGATCTAAAATCAGGTATATTTGATTCAGTAGAAACTCCAGCACCTCCTAAAAATACAATATTTTCACTTGAGTCTACAACTGATTTTAACTTTTCGTAACTCATAAAATCACCCCTAATTTATATTAAATATTATTTTATCCAAACGCTATAATTAGCTAATATCCCCAGACTTATTCAAAGTAGATAAGCACCGCCGCGACACCTGGATAAGTTCTTCCCCTAAAGGATAAGGATAACGTATTCTAGGTGCTAAAGACACTAAGAATACTGTTAATAAGGTTCAGATGAAGATAAGCATTTATTTATAGCAGACTTCCACCTGAACCTCTGAATCACTTGATCTCAATTGGGTATTTATCTTTTAAGTTATTAATGCATTTTGAATATTCAAGAGTTCTTTTTTCCTGTAGTAGCCCATTCTTTATAGCATTTTTTACTTTGTCAAAACCCTTTATAGAATCTTTTTCTTTTTTCTCTACTTTTATAAGGTGATATCCGAATTGGGTTTTTACAGGTTTGCTTAATATACCTATTTCCAATTGAAAAGCTGCTGTTTCAAATTCAGGTACCATCTGTCCTCTAGTAAAGTTACCTAAGTTACCACCTTGAGCTTTAGAGGGACATGAGGAGTATTTTTTTGCTGCATCCTCAAAAGACAGACCTTTTTTTATCTCATTGGATATTTGAGCAGCTTTTTCAAAAGAATCCACTAATATATGTCTTGCAGTTATATTTTCAGGTTTTTTATACATAGATTTGTTGTTGGTATAATAATCTTCTACCTCTTTATCAGTAACTTTAATATTTTCCATAATTTTAGATATTGTCTCTTGAATTAATAATTCCTTTTTAGTTGTTTCTAACTTAACTAAATAATCTCTATCTTTTTCTAATTCAATTTCCTTACCATAATTATAAAAAAGTTCAAAAGATATAATTTCATCTAATAACTGTTTTTTACCTTCATCTGTATTAAAGTATTGCTGCCTTTCTGCGGGAAATCTCTTTACCACGTTTTTGAAGTCATTTTCGGTTATTTCCACATTATTAACAATTGCCAATACATTATTTTGCATACATTTTCTCCTTAAATATAATTTATAACTCATAATTAATTATTACATACTTTGCATAGTTTTTCTATACAAAATAAAAGGTAGTAAAATATTCAACTATTTAAGATTTAGATGGAAGAAAGTACTTTTTATGGTATACTTTACTTAAGTCTAAAAATTACTTTATCTCACCACGGGTTCGGATAAGTGTATTTTGCCATTTTTTAAATCTATTTCTACTTCTGCACCAATCGGGATAGTTATTTTAGGATATGAATGGCCGGATTGAAAATTGGTTAAAGTTGGTTTCCTAAGACTTAATATTCTATCTTCAAATATTTCAGATAAAGTTAAGCTCTCTTTATACTTAGAAAATTCACAGCCTTTAAATTGACCTATAATGAAACCTCTGCACTGTTGAAGAATGCCACTTAGAGACAAATGTGTAAGCATTCTATCAATCTTATAAGGTTCTTCTTCTACCTCTTCCATAAATAGTATTTTGTCTTTGGTATTTATAGCATAAGGTGTGCCAAGTGTACTGCATATTAAAGATAGATTACCTCCTACAAGTTCTCCTTTAACATATTCACCATTAAAATAATCTGTAGGTATATTATCAGTATTTTCTATAGTAAAAAGATTATATCCAAACATCAGTGTATCTAAAAAGCTTTTTAATGTAGAGGAATCAAATTGAGAATTGCACATAGGAGAGTGAAAGGTAATTAAATTACATTCTTGATATATATTATTTAGTAAAGTAGTTATATCACTGAATCCAGCAAATATTTTTGGGTTTTTTTCTATAATATCAAAGTCTATAAGAGGAAGAAGTCTCATAGCACCATATCCACCTCTTATACACAGTATTGTATTTACTTCTTTGTCTAAGAACATATCCATGAGATCTTGTACTCTATCTTTGTCCTTACCGGCTAGATAGCCCCATCTATCGTAAATATGTTTTCCACTTTTAACGTTAAACCCTAAGTTTTGTAAAAACTTAATGCTTTCTTCTATTTTTTTGGGCTCCTCACTGCTTGAAGGGGATACGATTCCTATCGTATCTCCTTTTTCTAACTTTTTGCCTAACAAAACTATCACCTTCCAAAATTAAAATAAATCCTTTTTCTTCAGGAATATTATAGATATAACACAAATTAAAGCTGTAATTCCATATATAATCCAAAAAGCATTTGTATATTTTCCAAAAGGTATGCCGGATACATTCATACCAAAAGAACCAAATATTATATTTGGTATAGACATAACTATGGTTACAGATGCTAAAAGTTTCATAACTATATTCAAATTATTAGATACGACTGAAGCAAATGCATCCATAGTTCCCGCTAGAATATTGCTATAAATATTGGTCATTTCTATAGCCTGTTTATTTTCGATAATAACATCTTCTAAGATATCCTGATCTTCAGGATATTTTTGTAAAAGCTCTAATTTTAACATTTTTTCTAGAGTTATTTCATTTGCCTTTAAAGATGTAGAAAAATAAACTAGGGATTTTTCTAAAGATAAAAGTTGAATAAATTCTTTGTTTTTCATAGATTTGTGAAGTCTCTGTTCAATCATCACACTTTTTTTATCTATTTGTCTTAAATAAAGTAGATAATAACTTGCTATCCTATAAAGTATTTGTAATATGAATCTAGAGCGTTTAAAGGTGTAAAACGATTTTACTTTACCGGCTATAAAGTCTGTAAGAATTTTACTGTTTTTCAAACAAACAGTTATTAAAATAAATTCCGTATGAATTATTGCCAGAGGGTAGGAGTCATAAGTTAAAGAATTGACCTCCATTTCAGTAAAAGGAATATCAACTATTACAAGTAAATTATTATCTTCTGTATCTATACGAGATGTTTCTTCTTCATCAAGGGCAGCTCTTAAAAAATCTAGTGAAACACCAGTTTTTTTTGATATTAAAAGTAAATCTTCATCAGAAGGTGCTATAATATTAATCCAACAGCCATGTTCTATAGTGTCTAAAGATTGCAACTTGTTTGATGTATCTATAGTTTTATAAATTGATATCATATAATGTCCTCCTAAGTAAATATGGTATAATTATTATCTTTAGCTAAGTGATCGTTGATGGCTATTTACATTATAGCTTATGAAGTATACTTTTGAATATGATATTATTAATATCTACATAATAATAATATATTAAAATTTAAATTTATTTATGTGGACAAAATAAATTTAAGGATAAATTGAATATTATATAATATTAGGATAAAAAAATAAAATAAAATTCAATTGAATATTATATACATTAAAAGGCGAGAATCTAAATGATAAAATTAATTTATTAATTCATAATTAGGACTTGCTAGGAGGATATGAATGAAAAAAAAGTATTGTATAATATGTGGAAAGCCTTTAAGTAATGGTATAATAATATATGGTAGAGGAATATGTATAAATTGTGAAAAGAGATTATTAAAGTTAGAAAATAATGTGGATTTTTATGAGTATTATAAACAGAGAATAAAAAAAACTATAGTACGTTTTATTATAAAAGGAGAGATAATCCATTGTCAGAATTACCGCTTTTAGAAGGAGTTTTAAAATACATCGAAGAAAATAATATATCATTTTGTATGCCTGGACATAAAAATGGCAGGGGATTTTTTAATACTTCAATAGGAAGGAATTTTATAGATAATATTTTAAAGTTTGATATTACAGAAGTAGATGGGGTAGACAATCTTCATAATCCCAAAAGTATAATATTAGATGCTAGTGAGCGTCTTAGAGATTTTTATGGAAGTAAAAAATCTTATTTCCTGGTTAATGGCAGCACCTCAGGAAACATGATAATGCTATTTAGCAGTTTTAATGAGGGAGATAAAGTTTTGGTAGAAAGAAATTGTCATAGTTCTATATTTAATGGGATAATTATGAGAAAGTTAAATCCCGTATATTTAAAAAATATTATAAGTACAAGATTAAATGCTCCTGTTTGTATAAATTTGGAGCATTTTTTAAAAGTCTTAGATGAAAATAAAGATGCAAAAGGAATAATTATTACATATCCTAATTATTATGGCATATGCAGTAATTTAGAATTTATAATAGAAAAAGCTAGAGAATATAATATGAAAATTTTAGTTGATTGTGCTCATGGCGCTCATTTTGGGGTTCATAAAAGTTTACCTAAGAGTGCAGTTAAGATGGGAGCGGACATGGTAGTTACAAGTGCACATAAGACACTGCCAAGTCTCACTCAAACCGCTTATTTACATATTAATAATAAAGAGGATTTAGATAAAGTTGATTTTTATTCTAAAGTATTTTTAAGTACAAGTCCTTCTTATATAGCACTTTGTTCTATGGATTATGCCAGGTTTTATCTTGAGAAATATGGATATAGGGATTATGAAAAACTTATTGAAATAAGCCAATATTACAGGGATAAAATAAAT
Organism: Clostridium kluyveri DSM 555; assembly: GCF_000016505.1. Lineage (NCBI taxonomy): Bacteria > Bacillati > Bacillota > Clostridia > Eubacteriales > Clostridiaceae > Clostridium > Clostridium kluyveri. Next base: position 3,845,587 of record NC_009706.1, on the reverse strand, counting down.
CTTATAAAAGGATTTAATATAATTGAAAAAAAGGATATATTAGTATATGATGAAAATTTACCGTCAAATGTGTGGAATATGGATTCCACCAGATATATTATAAACTTAAAAAAAGGCAATAGTGCAAATTTACTATTGGACTATTTAAGAAAATCAAAAATTCAAGCTGAGATGAGTGATAACTTTAATGTAATATTAATTTTTTCTCCTTTTAATAAAAAAGAAGAATTTGAAATATTGTATAGAGCATTAAAAAATTGTAATTTAAAAAACTTTATATATAAAAAAATAGATATGATGGAGTATGAAGTACCTAAAATGGAAGTATTGCCTTATGAAGTTATAAATTCAGAAAAGGAGATAATAAATGTAGAAAGTTCATTGGGAAGAATAGCAGCAGTTAATGTAACACCCTATCCTCCAGGAGTACCTTTATTATTGATGGGGGAGATAATAGATAGAAATATTTTAAAAATTATAAAGTACTATGTGAAATCTGGATTGGATATAGTAGGCATAAAAGATAATAAGATTTCAGTTGTAAAATAAATTAATGGGGGAAGTTTAAATGGAATCATTAAAAGGGAAACTTATAGTTATAGAAGGATGTGATGGCAGTGGCAAAGCTACACAGACCAGAAAACTTTATAATAGACTTTTAGATGAAAAATACAATGTGAAAAAAGTAGAATATCCTAATTACAATAGTGAATCATCTGCTCTGGTAAAAATGTACTTAAATGGAGATTTTGGAGAAAATCCTGAAGATGTAAGTGCCTATGTTGCATCTACCTTTTATGGGGTAGATAGGTTTGCTTCTTATAAAACACAGTGGAAAAAATTCTATGAAGGTGGAGGCATAGTTCTATCAGATAGGTATACTACATCCAATATGGTACATCAGGCTTCCAAAATTGATAATATAGAAGAAAAAGATAAATTTTTAAAATGGCTGTGGGATTTTGAATTCAATATATTTAAGCTGCCAGTACCTGATTGTGTAATATTCTTAGATATGCCTCCTGAGTATAGTAAAAATCTCATGATTGAGAGGAATAATAAATTTACAGGTAACGCCAAAAAAGATATACATGAGAGTAATTATGAATATTTAATTAATTCATATAATAATGCAGTATATGTAGCAGATAAATATGGGTGGAATAAAATTTCTTGTATAGAAAATGATAGAATAAACACAGTAAATGAAATTCATAAAAATATATATAGTTTAGTAAAATATATATTGATGTAATATACCTATGTTAAATGGTCTAATATAAGATTATATAATTAAGGTAAGTACTTATGCTATAATTATTATAAGTTAATTTTAAAAATTCAGATGATTTTTATATAAAATTAGAAGGAGGGATGTCTTGTGAAATTAATCATAGCTATTGTTCAAGATGATGATGCAGCAGATTTATTAAAAGTTTTAACGGAACATGAATTTAAAGTGACTAAACTTGCTACTACAGGAGGATTTTTAAAAGCAGGCAATACAACTTTAATGATAGGGGTAGAAGAAGATGGCGTAGATAAAGTGGTAGCTTATATTGAACAGGTATGTAAAACTAGAAAACAAGTTATAACTGCTCCTTCTTCAGTTGCAAGTGCTACAGGGATATATATGCCTTATTCCATGGAAATAGAAGTTGGAGGAGCAAATATATTTGTAATAGATGTGGATAAGTTTATTAAAATCTAGGAGGTAAATTTAAGAGTGAGTTTTTATAGGATAATAGGTCATGATATGATAAAATCTCAGATAGAAAATTCTATAAAGCTGAATAGACTTTCTCATGCCAGTATTTTTGTAGGAGAAGATGGACTTGGAAAGAGTTTGTTTGCTGAAGAATTAGCCATAAAAATACTAGGTAAAAATGAAATTAAACGATATGTAGATATAATAGAACTTAAGTTATTTAAAAATAAAAAATCTATTGGTATAGAAGAAATAAAATATATAATAGAGGAGATTAATAAAAAACCATATGAAGGTGACAAAAAAGTAATAATACTATATAATTCTGATAAAATTACGGAAACTGCTCAGAATGCAGTATTGAAAACTATAGAAGAACCACCAAAAGGAAGTTTTATTATACTATTGTGTGAGAAGCTGGATGGAATTTTAGATACAGTAAAATCCAGATGTCAGATATATAAACTTAATAGGCTAAATTCAAAAGATATGAAAAAATTTTTGAATAATAAATTCCCTGGATTGTATGAACAAGAATTAAATTCTATTATGGCTTTTAGTGATGGTATACCTGGAAGAGCAGAAAAATTTATTTCAAGTTCAGTTTTAAAAGAAATAAGGAATATAACTATAAAAATATTTAGGAAATTATATGACGAAGATATAAATATTACTTTAGAATTTCCTAATTACTTATTTAAAGAAAAAGATAACTGGGAAGAGATACTTACCTGTATGTTGTCTTATATACGTGATGTTCTCATATATAAGGAAACAGGTAATAGTGATTTGATTATAAATAGGGATAAGTTTCAAGAGCTAAAAGCTATAGGAGAAATGTTTTCATTCAATAAATTAAATGCTATTATTGATATTATAGGAAGTATTAGGGAAAAAATAGATAAAAATGTAAATCCAACTTTGGTTTTTGATTCTATGCTGATGAAAATGCAGGAGGTATAAATAAAACATGGTAACAGTTGTAGGAGTGCGATTTAAAAAGGCTGGGAAAATATATTATTTTTCACCGGATAATTTAAATATAAAAAAATATGACAACATAATAGTGGAAACGGCTAGAGGTGTAGAATTTGGCAAATGTGTTATAGCTCCTAAGGCTATAAGTGAAAGTAATATAGTTTCACCACTTAAAAATGTATTGAGGGTGGCTACAGAAGAAGATATAAAAAAACATAATGAAAATAAGGAAAAAGAAAGTGAAGCATTTAAAGTATGTATTGAAAAAATACAACAGCATGATTTGAAAATGAAACTTATAGATGTAGAATATACTTTTGATAATAATAAAGTTATATTTTATTTTACTGCAGATGGAAGAGTAGATTTTAGAGAATTGGTAAAAGATCTTGCTTCAATATTCAGAACCCGAATAGAACTTAGACAAATAGGAGTAAGAGATGAGGCTAAAATGGTGGGAGGTCTTGGACCTTGTGGCAGAACCATGTGCTGTTCTACTTTTTTAGGAGATTTTGTGCCTGTTTCTATAAAAATGGCTAAAGAACAAAATTTGTCCTTAAATCCTACAAAAATATCAGGCATGTGTGGAAGGCTTATGTGCTGTTTAAATTATGAACAGGATACTTACGAGAGAATAAGAAAGAAATTACCTAAGGTAGGTTCCATTGTGGATACATCATATGGACAGGGGGAAGTTACAAGTAATTCTGTGGTAAAAGAGATGATTAAAGTAAAAATAAGAGTTAAGGATGGAGAAGATGTTATAAAGGATATATCTATACATGATGTTCACATGATATCTGGGGGATTTGAAGGAAATATAAATGAGGATGAAATAAAGATTGATATAGAAGCTGAAGATGAGGATATAATTAAACACTTATTTAATGAGGACTAGGAGGTTAGTGTATGAAATCTGTATTTAAAATTCCTAATATACGTAATAATAGAGATGTAAATAATATAAGAAAAGTTATTTCTAATAATGAAGGAGTAATAGCATGTCAGATAAATACACAAAAATGTGAGGTAAGTATAGTATATGATGATTACTTCATAACAGAAGATAAAATAATACAATGTCTTGAAGATGTGGGTTATGCGGTGTTCTAAAATTATCTTTAAAAATTATAATAAATATGATAAAATGTTATAGGATATAAAAACATATTGATTCTTAAAATCTAAGGAGGTGTAGTATAATGGCATATAAAATTACAGATGCATGTATGAATTGTGGAGCATGTGCTTCAGAATGTCCAGTTGAATGCATAAGTCAAGGAGATACTCAATTTTTAATAGATGATGGTACATGTATAGATTGTGGAAGCTGTGCTAGTGTCTGTCCTGTAGGAGCACTAGTTCAAGCGGACTAGTGTAAATGATTAGAATTACTTTTAAAAAGGCTGCCTAGGGTAGTCTTTTTAATTTTGGGACAAGTTTTTTATATCAAGAACAAGTAATTCTTAGGCTTAGGTAGCGTTTATATATTTGGATAAAGCTCTATATTCTTATATTTATAAATACATAAAACATTGTATAAAGAGTAGGTCATTTTAACCGATTAATAAAATATAGGTGAAAGGATTCAAATAAGAGTTTTAGTAGCAAAATGCATTAAATGGAGGTATAATATGGATATATCTGTTATTTTATTCTTGATTTTTGGACTATTAGCCCTAGGTGGGGGATTCATACTAGATGGGGGACATCTTTCAGCTCTTTTGGGGCCTACGGCAGCTATGATAGTATTTGGTGGAACAATTGGGGCTGTAGGGGTGTCTTTTCCTTTAGATCTACTAAAAAGAATTCCAAAAATGGTTAAAGTTATGATAAGTCCTCCAAAAACGGAGTTGCCTTCTTTAATATCCTATTTTAAAGATGTATCTTATAGAACCAGGAAAAATGGGCTTTTAAGTTTAGAAGGAGAAATATCTAGTGATCCTAATCTAGATCCTTTCATAAAAAAAGGATTACAGCTTGTGGTAGATGGAGTAGATCCTCAAGCAGTTAGGAGCATATTGGAGTTAGAATTAGAATCTACCTCAGAAAGACATAGACAGGGAGCAGCTGTATTTCAAAGTGCGGGTGGATATTCTCCTACTATGGGTATAGTAGGTACAGTTATGGGACTAGTTCATGTTTTGGGTAATTTAGAAGATCCGTCTACATTAGGACCTAAGATAGCAGTAGCATTTTTAGCAACATTATATGGTATTGGTGCAGCTAATCTTATATGGCTTCCTATAGCTAATAGATTAAATGTTCTCGATGATAAAGAAGTAAAAGAGAAAACTTTGATAGTTGAAGGAATATTATACATACAAGAAGGAATAAATCCGAATACCATAGCAGAGAAATTGAAGAGCTTTTTAAATAAAGAAGAATTAGTTAGATTTGAAGAAATGGATGGTAAACAGCAATTATGAAAAAGAAAAAAAAGCATGCGGAAGAAAATACAGAAAGATGGCTGCTTACTTATTCCGATTTAATAACTTTACTTATGATATTTTTTGTTGTAATGTATTCTATGAGCAATATAAGTGCATCTAAATATAAGCAGGTAGCAGAATCTTTAAAGATGTCTATGGGTGGAGGAAAAAGTGTAATAGGAAGTGATGATACTTCAAGTATAAAAGAAACTGTAGATCCTGAAGAAACACAGCAAACTGATACAGATGATCAGGAAAAGAAATTATCTGAACTGAAATCAGAAGTGGATAAATATCTGCAAAATAGTGAAATGAGTGGAAGTGTATCTACCAGCATAAATGAAAGAGGACTTATTGTAAGTATGAACGATAGTTTGTTGTTTGATACAGGAAAAGCCGATATAAAACCGGAGTTTCAGCAAAAACTTGTAGAAATAGGTAAAATTTTAAATCAGCTTGGAAATTATATGAGGATAGAAGGACATACAGATAACATTCCTATTAGTAATAATCAATATTCTTCTAATTGGAAGTTATCCTGTGACAGGGCATCTAATGTTACTGAGTTTCTTATAAAAAGTGCTGGAATTGAACCAGAAAAATTATCTGCAATTGGCTATGGGGAATATAGACCTGTGGGAGATAATTCCACAGATGAAGGCAAAGCTAAGAATAGAAGAGTTGATATAGTTATATTAAATAGCAAATTTAATGCAGTTGAGGAAAATGGTATTAATAGTAATTCCACTAATAAATAGAATAGTATAGCACTCAAAAATTCCGGGATTATACTCCTGGAATTTTTATATGTAAATTTATGAGTATTTGACAATGAAGAGTATTTAAATCATAATTAAAAATATCAATTCAAAAATGAGGTATTTATGTGAATAATAATTTATTAAAAGATAATGAAACTTTAGATGATTTACAATTGAAAGGATTATGTATTATACAAAAAAAAGATGCTTTTAGGTTTGGGGTGGATGCAGTACTGCTTGCTAATTTTGCTAGAGTAAAAAGGGGAGCAAGGGTAATTGACTTATGCAGTGGCACGGGAATAGTTCCATTTATATTATCCGGAAAAACACAGGCAGGTAAAATAATAGGCATAGAAATACAAAAAGATATGGTAGAGATGTCCATAAGAACTGTGAAGTTTAATAATATGGAAAATATCATAGAGTTTGTTAATAGAGATTTAAAAGATTTAAATTATTTAAAGAGTATACCTAAAGCAGATGTAGTTACAGTTAATCCACCTTATAAATTGAAAGGCTCTGGAATAATAAATTCAAAAGAAAAAAATGCTATTGCTAGACATGAAATATGTTGTGAATTAGAAGATGTTATAAGGGCAGCTAAAACTGTATTAAGAGATAATGGTAAATTTTACATGATACATAGACCGGATAGAATGGCAGATATCATTTGTACTATGAGACAGCATGGGATAGAACCTAAATTCATAAGAATGGTTCAACCCAGTGTAAATAAAGCTCCTAACATGCTGCTTATAGAAGGACAAAATAATGGAGGACGATTTTTAAAATGGGGCGTGCCTGTATATATACGTGAGTTAGATGGAAGTTATAGTAAAGAAATTGATGAAATATATGGAAGATAAGAGGAGAGATTAAATATGGGTAAGCTTTTTTTAGTAGCAACTCCTATAGGAAATTTAAAAGATATTACTTTAAGGGCTTTAGATACACTTAAAAATGTAGATTTGATAGCAGCAGAAGACACCAGACAGAGTTTAAAATTATTGAATCATTTTAATATAAAAAGACCTCTTATGAGTTATCATAAATATAATGAAAATGATAAGAGTGAATTGTTAATACAAAAACTAAAAGATGGAAAAAATATAGCATTGGTAAGTGATGCAGGTACCCCGGGAATATCAGATCCGGGAAACATCATTGTACGTAAATGTATAGAAGAAGGGATAGATTTTGAAGTACTACCTGGTGCTACTGCTGTAACTACAGCCTTAGTCTATTCGGGGATGGATACTTCTCAATTTGTATTTATGGGATTTTTACCTCGAGAAAATAAAGACAAAAGAACTTTTTTACAGAGTGTAAAAGACAGAATCGAAACTCTTATAATGTATGAATCTCCACATAGGCTAATAAATACTTTAGAGATCTTGAAAGATATTTTAGGTAACAGGCGTATAGCTATATGTAGAGAGCTTACTAAAGTTTATGAACAAATATTAAGATTTACTATAGAAGAGTCTATAAAATATTATTCAGAAAGCAGCATAAAAGGAGAATTTGTTCTTGTAATAGAAGGTAGGGATAAAAGAGAACTTTTAAAAGAACAAATGGAAAAATGGGAGGATTTATCCATAGAGGATCACATAAGAATGTATATTGAAAAGGGTTTGAATAAAAAAGAAGCTGTGAAAAAAGTAGCCAGGGATAGAAATATTTGTAAATCTCAAATTTATAAATATTCTATTAATTTATAATAGCAAAAATATGAAATTAAAATGAAATAATAAAAATAATAACCAGATAAAATATTATTTTATTAAAAAGTATAATAAAAAATAATGAGTTTACCAATAAAAATTATGGATTTGCAGTAAAAATTTAATTTTTATTAAGAAAATTTAATATAAGCGTTGAGAAGTATTCCAATTTAATGATATAATATACACATGTTAAATTTAAAACTATACTTAATATCAATTAGGTATGGTTTTAAGTTTTGTTTAAAGGAGACTCTAAACCCATAATTTAGAGTAAAACATGTACTCTGCTTATGTATATTAGGAGAGAAATTTGTTAAATATTTTACAAGGAGGTATGAAATATTGAATAAAAGAACATTATCTGTTGTAATTGCCCTAGCAATGTCATTATCAATAACTGGAAATGTACTAGCGGCACCTAGCAGTTCAAATTCACTAGCTGAAATTAAACAGGAAAAACAACAGTTAGAAATTAAAGTTGAAAAATTAGACAATGAAATAGTACAAGTCATACAGAAGGTTGATGAAAATAAAAAGGATATTGCTAAAGTTTCAGATAATATAAAAAAGACTCAGGAGACTATAGCAGCTACGGAGAAAAATATAGAAAGTCAGCAGGAGTTATTTAACAAGAGAGTAAAGGTCATGTACATAAATGGCATGGATAGTTACCTTGGTGTTATACTTGATGCAGATAATTTAAATGATTTTATATCCAGAATAGATAATATAAAAAAGATAATGGGTTTTGATAAACAAGTTATAGGCAGTTTAACAGATAAAAAGGAACAATTAGATAAGGACAAGCAAAAATTAGATAGTGAGAATAATAGACTTTTGGCATTGAAGACTGAAAATGAACAAAAACTGGACAAGCTTAGTAATGACAAAGAAACTCAAACTAATTTAATAGCGGATTTAAATAAAAAAGAAGAAGCTCTTGAAGCGGTAGATACTAGTACTTCACAATTAATAGCTACGGCATCAAATAATGTACAGCAGATGAGAAATTCCGCTCCAAGAATCACAAATTCAGATGGAAGTTCCAGTATAAGTGTTTCAAGAGGAGGAGAACAATTAGTATCTTCTAGTGCAGTGGTTGCATATGCTTCTAATTTTTTAGGGGTTCCATATGTATGGGGAGGAACGTCTCCTTCAGGTTTTGATTGTTCAGGTTTAGTTCAGTATGTATATGCACATTTTGGAGTTAGTCTTCCAAGAGTTTCACAAGATCAGCAAAATACAGGCACCGCTGTATCCAGGGGTGAGCTTGAGCCGGGAGATTTGGTATTTTTTGGTTACCCTGCACACCATGTTGGAATATATGTGGGTGATGGAGCATATATTCATGCACCTAAGACAGGAGATGTAGTGAAGATATCATCTTTGGATGCTAGATCTGATTTTAGTGGGGGAAGACGAGTTAAATAATATAACATACACATAGAATATATAGTCAGAATAGAAGCATATATACATAGTTAGCTTTATTTTGTACCATAAGGAGTTTAGCTGTGATGTTTTATAAATACTAGCCATTAAAGAGAAATAAAAAACTGACATCTAAATTTCGATGTCAGTTTTTTATGTGATTGTTATCTTCCTTCTTTTAATTCATTTAGACAGCTTTTGCAAATATTTTTGCCTCTGTAGTTTACTACATCTCGTGCATCCCCACAGAAAATACATGCAGGTTCATATTTCTTCAATATGATTTGTTCGCCATCCACATATATTTCTAAGGCATCCTTCTCAGCGATGTCTAGAGTTCTTCTTAATTCTATAGGAATAACAATTCTTCCTAGCTCGTCTACTCTTCTTACAACACCTGTCGATTTCATTTGTTTTCCCCCTTTGATTCCATAATTCGACATAGATACAATTAAATAATAGCAAAAATTACATTAAAAGTCAACACATTTTCATAATATATTTACAAATTTCTTATCAAATTCCATCTAAAGTTAATATACTACCAGAATATACAAAAGTCAATAATAATTACAATTTTATAATGATTTAATTTTAGGATTAATAATAAAATAAAAGAAAAAATTAGATGATTTTTGAAATATATATGAGAAAAAAGTAACTAAATGGATAATTCATATTATATGTCGAAATCTAAAATAAATTATTTTAGATATACTAATTTTAAAATAAGGAAATTTTATCTGTAGAAATTCAGTATTCTTGTATGATAAAATAAATAGGGAAGTAGGTGATGAATTTGAATTATATAAAAAAATTTATTTATGATGCAAAAGATACAATTAATGAAGTAGAAGGAGAATTATATTTAGTAGGAGGATATATAAGAAATAAATTGATGAATATAGCCTCTCAGCCTAAAGATGCAGATTTTGTGTTTAATGGGGATATTCATGAATTTATAAGTAAGCTTCAAAATAAAGGATATAAATTTTTCCCTATAAAAGAAAGTGTATCTATATATAGATGTATAAAAGATAAAAATAAAATAGACGTATCCCTTATGAAAGGAAATTCCATTGAAGAAGATTTAGAAAATAGGGATTTTACTATTAATGCTTTAGCGCTAAGATTTAGTGATAATAAAATAATAGATCCTTTTTACGGAAGAAAAGCTATTCAAAGTAGGATATTAAAAAATGTTACTGATAGGAGCTTAGAAGAGGATCCCTGTAGGATATTAAGAGGTATCAGATTTTGTATAACTCTGGGAATGCATTTTAATTTAGAGACTGAGAATAATATTGAAAAATTTAAAGATAAAATAATGGATTTGCCTAAAGAAAGAGTTTTTAATGAGTTTATGCTTATAATAGAAAACGATAAATATGGAAGAGCTTTTGAAATCCTTGATAATTACGGAATATTAAAGAATATAGTTCCCTATATAGAAGAATCTAAAACTATAGGAAAATGTAAATATCATGTGGAAGATGTATTTACCCACTTGAATTTAACTTATGGAGTATTTAAGGATATTTTAAATGGCAGTATAAATCTTCAAAATTTAGATATTAGTAAGTTGGATACTAAAATGGGTGAATTTACATTAAAAGAATATGCAGCTTTAGCATGCTTTTTACACGATATAGGTAAATATGAAGTATATAAAAAAGTAGGAAATAAAGTAAGTTTTCACAAGCATGAAATAAAAGGGGCAGCCATATGTAGAGATTTCTGCAATTACATGAAGTTATCTAAAAAGGCAGTAAAATATATAGAAAATATAGTAGAAGGGCACATGTATCCATTAAACATTTTTACTAATAAAACCGTGAATAGAAAAAAAGCTTTTTATAAATTTTTTAATAAATATGATGGATATGTAGTAGAAATAATTATTACTGCATTTTGTGATAATTGTGCTACCAAAATGTTATTGGAGATAAAAGATAAAAACTTAGGGTTTAAAGAATTTATTGAGCAGATGTTAAAAGAATATAAATTATATTGTAATATACGAGATAATAAAATTCTAAGTGGAGAAGAGGTTGTTGAAGTATTGGTTAAATCGGGACCTCAGGTAAAAACTGCAATTGAAAGTATTCATAGACTTAGATATTTAGGAGAAATAATTACTAGAGAAGATGCATTAAATTATTTAAAATCACAGACTTCTAAAATTTATATTTAACTTAATTAAAAGAATACTCATTTACGATATAAATAAGTATTTAGATTGATTTCAAAAGGAGCGTTGAAACCCACTTTTTAAAGTAGGTTTCAACGCTCCTTTTGAAGTTACTAATAGTTTTCTATAAATATTTCAAAATATGATTGAGGATGTGCACAGGAAGGACAAACTTCAGGAGCAAATACTCCTTCATAAATATATCCGCAGTTAATACATTTCCATTTGTGTACTTTTTGCTTTTTAAATACGGTATTGTTTTCTATGTTTTTAAGTAAAGCTAAATATCTTTCTTCATGATGTTTTTCAACTTCAGCTATTTTTCTAAAAACCTCTGCTATATTAGAAAAACCTTCTTTATCAGCTATGTCAGCAAATTCTGGATAGAGTTTTGACCATTCTTCATTCTCGCCTTTTGCAGCCGCTTTAAGAATTGTTTTGGTATCCCCTAGAGCAACCGGGTAAGAAGCATTTATTTCTACAGATTCTCCTAATAAATCTTCATTTAAAAACTTAAAAAATCTTTTAGCATGTTCTTTCTCATTTTCAGCAGTTTCTAAAAATATGTTAGAAATTTGAACATAACCTTCCTTTTTAGCAGTAGATGAATAATAAGTGTATCTATTTCTTGCTTGAGATTCTCCGGCAAAAGCCTTCATTAAATTTTCAGCAGTTTTTGTACCTTTTAAAGATGCCATAAAAATTACCTCCTATTTTTATTATTTTTTCCAGAGTCCATGTAAATTACAATATTCTCGTACCATTACTAATTTTTCATCTAATTCAAATGTAGCTTCCGGTTTTTCTCCCGGTTTCAAATACTTTCTATAAATTTTATTTTCAGTATGAACCTCAATCCATTGAATATAATGTTCTGGCAGCATTGGATGTTCAACTGATCCAACTTTAACTACTACGCCTCCATCTATTTCTTCAATTACGGGTACATGCTTTTCAGAAGCTGCATCTACATTATTTTCTTCAATAAGCTTCATTGGTTGGCCACAGCAAGCCAAAGTACCTCCTCCATTATAAAGAACCTCCACTATGTTTCCACAGACTTCACATTTATATACTTGCTTAATTTCTATCATAATTATTCCTCCTTAATTAATATTCATAATTTAAAAAATTTTTTTACATTAATCTAAGAATCATTTGGTAATATTAAATTTTTTCAAATTCTATACGATGGCATCTAGGGCAACGATGTAAAAAATCTGTATCCTTTTCAAGAACTACTATTTCACCACATGTAGTACATTTGTAGTCACCTTTACCTGGCTTATTGCCTATAGTATATTTCATAATTATCACTCCTCGTATAATAAGTTTATAGTAAGTTAAATAACTGCTATAGACTTATTTATTTTTTATATCTTGTATAGATTAAGAAAGCACCTCAATTTTTCTAGTGGGAATTCTCCCAATTCAATATTGCTGATTCTTGTACTTTCCAAATCTATACTGTTTTAACCTATTATTTATTAACGGATTTCCTAATGCTAAAATAATCATAATGGAACTTTAGCGAAGGTTACTGCTGATCACTCCTGCAAAACACATTGTGTTATTGCCCGTAAAGCTTGCAGCCTGACCAAAGTATCATATTGTGCTTACACAAATGTTGCATCTCCTTTCGTAGCCACCAGCAAGGTCTTGCGTCTGGATGAATGCTAATTACGCGAGGTTGCAGTCAGTACTTTGGATTAGGATAATTCCTTTCTAATTTCCTCATTACTTTTGAAAGGTGGTGATTTCATGAAGAAATTAGATTACTTATCAACTCTATATGTTTACTGCTTAAACCCTAAGGAAGTTGCTAACTACAAAGATTCCTTCAATTCTCTTGATAAAAATGACCGCATCGACTCTTTTGTTATTGCCGATTTTGCAAGAGTTGGCAGAATTCATACTGATCCCTGGCGCGGCTCTCAATATCTTGCTCTACAAAGACTTACAAGACACAGGCTTCATATTGTTGATTGCTTAACCAGAGAAAAGACTTACATGTTATCCAATGTATTTCTCAAATTTAGTGAATTTGCTTTGTTACAAGGTATTCAGCATCCTTTTTCTGATAAATATGGTGCTACTGCTTCTTCATTAGGTAGTGTTCATGCATTCCCTAATAATAATGCCATTGCTAAATACGCTGGCATCGTATGGAAAGAAAATCAATCTGGCGGTTTCAAAGCTGAAAATACACCAATGAACAAGGCAGGTAACCGTTATTTGCGTTATTATCTGATAGAAGCTGCTGGAAGTGTCGTACGGCATATTCCTGAATATCAAGAGTTCTATAAGAAGAAATTTGCTGAAGTAACTACACATCAGCATAAACGAGCACTCGCACTAACTTCTCGTAAATTGATTCGTTTGATTTTTGGATTGCTGGCTAAAAATCAACTCTACTCTTCAAATAGGGTAGATAAATAAATATAATTTATTTCGAACATATGTTCCCGCCCTAACATATGCTTGTTAAAGTTACCCTTTTTGCTTAAAATTATTTTATTTTCTTTTCATTTTCTTCTTGACATATTACCAAATTGCTCTAAATAAAATAAATTGATCTATTTAATCTAATATTTATGATAATAGGTAGTTAAAATTTTTTATACGGGTATGTGCCGTAAATAACCCCCATCATTTATTTAATTATACTCTAAAAAAATGTAATATTCAATAGTTATTATAATTTTTTAATAATTAATTTTAAATGATAATAATTTAAAATTAATTATATAGTCTATATATTACTTGATTTTAAGAAAGTTTTTATTTATTATATAATTAAAGTTAATTGGACATTTATTTAAGTTTAATATTAATGCTTCTAATATTCTATAAAAGTGTGAAGTTGTTGGAAGTCTATGTTTTATGAGTTATACTAAAAAATAAACCCATATGTTTTTAAAACATATGGGTTTCAGAGTATTGACAAAATATGTTTGTCAGCAGTCTGAATACTTATTTACAATATAAATAAGTATTCTTTTAATTTTGATGTAGTATGTATAAGTTATCCACAGAAATTGTTGATAACTTTATGTTTTCTGTGGACAAATATTTTAAATTAGTGATATTTATTCTTCTATGGATTGAAAAGTTGAAACTATAAAGTCAAATTCTTGGCTATTTGATATTTCCCCATAACTATCCTCAGAAATTCCAGGATAATAATATAATATGAATTTTTCTTTTAAGGCAATATTTTCGATAATTATATATCTTTTATTTAATTGTACATCTTGAAGAGTTGAAAGTACGACATATCTATCATTTTTACCAGTAGTATTATTAATTAAGTTTACAAAGAAAGCATCATATTTTGAAGCATTTATTCTTTTTCTATCACAATGTACAATTTTAGAAGCGGATTTACATCCAAGGCAACTATCGAAATTACAGGGTGCCGTGCAGTTTAAGCATTCACAAGTAGAACATTTTTCAAGTTGCAATAGAGATTCATAATTATCATTTTTATAGTCTTTTATTGGAGATATATACTTAGTACTTTTTAATTTATTTAAAAAGTTCGTATTTTTAAATTCCCTTTCTGCTTCTTCAATTAAATCTATATATTTTTTTAAGATTGATATTTTAGCTGCATATTTTCTTATATTTAAATCATCCTTGTCCAAAAAAGGAGAAACAGAACTTATCGCATAGTTTATATCTACAAATATTTTTCCGTATTTATCCTTTTCTGTTTTTATAAACTGATCTGTCTTTCCCATGGTATCACCTAATTTTGCTTGTATTTTTTTAATTCTTCATCTATATTGATTTCGTCTAATTTTTCAAATTCTTTTTCCAAGGAGTCTTCCTGCCTTAAATCGCCAAGTCCTTCAGCTAAAGCTTCCTTATTCTGAATTTTTCTTTCAATGTCATCTATATTTATTTTGTTTCCACCTGTTTCTACATTGGCTAATATTTCATTTACTTTTTTAGAGGCCTCAGCATTGTTGAATCTTGCAGCAGCTTCATCTCTATATGTTCTAGTTTTTCTAATTTCTTCTTCCAATTCTTTTAACTTAGATTTTATTGCTTCAGCTTTTTCACAGGCATCTTTATAACTTGATTCCAAAGAGGTATAAGTTTTATCAGCCTCTAATTTTCGCTCCAGAGCTTTTTTAGCTAATTCTTCATTATTTTTACTCAAGGCAAGTTTAACTTTTTCATCAAATTCTAAAGATATTCTTTTTGAATCCTCCATTTTCTTCCTAATTTCATGTACATTACCTAGTATTTGGGCAGAAGACAGTTTAGCTTTATTTAAACTGTCCTCCATATCTTTGAGTTTTTGATCTAATAATTCAATAGGATTTTCTATCCCATCTAAAGTGTTATTTACCTTTGCCCTAAAAATATTAGATATTCTTTTTAATACTCCCATAAAAATCCTCCTAAAATTTATTTTTTATTTCTCTTGTATTTTTTTATTATATTGATGATAAATATTAATATAATAATAAATATTATAAATTTAACAAAACCCCAGAAGAAACTGCCTAAAAGACTGCTGCTGTTACCTGTATAGTGGTTATTTCCCCAAAATATAGGGATGGGTATCGGCAAAATAGAACGTTTTTTTTCATTGGTATATCCTTTACTAGATTGTGAATTAGTATTAGTAGATGTATTAGAACCATCTGAAGTTTTAGAAAAACTACCAGATTTAAAGTCTCCACTAGAACTATTGCTGGAATTAGAGCTATTATTAGTATTAGAACTATTACTGGATTTAGGCGAAGAAAAACTACCGGATTTAAAATCTCCACTAGAACTACTTTTAGAACTAGAATTAGTAGTGCTTTTAGAGCTACTGCTATTGTTAGATTTAGGTGAAGAAAAGCTGCCAGATTTAAAACTATTTCCAGAAGATTTTGAAGTACTTCTAGATTTTGAGACCCCAGATTTTGAACTTTTAGCATGTACAGTAATGGAATCTGTAGTTGTTTTTAAAGTAATTAATTGTGGAGTAATAGCATGTACCCATAAAAATAAAAAAGTAAGTAACAGGGATATGATAAAATATTTTTTATTTAATTTGATTTTACACACCTCCCTCTTTAGGTATCCTTAGCTATTCCTTGATTACTGAATAGATACCTAAAACAATATATGTTTTCCACTATAATAGTAACATAATATGCTCAACACTGTACATAATTTATTATACAGTATATAATAACATATAACAAGTATAATATTAACTTATTTAAGGTATAATAATACCATATATCTAAGATATTCTAATAAAATCTTAGATTTTTATAGAATGTTTGATTTGTAAACAACATGTGTATACAATATAATATATATATGGTTTGATGTTTTGAATTTTTTGTAGAAATACATTGGTTTGGAGGATGTTAATGTTGAATGAACATAAGTTTGAAATAGAATATATAAATAAGATTGCTAAAAATATATCAGATAATAATATAGTACCCTATGAAGACTTACCAAGATATGATCTATTTTTATCTCAGGTAACAGATTATTTAAATGATAAATTTAAAGGAGAAAAATATACTAATAATATAGTGCAAAATTATATAAAAAATGAAGTTATATCTAAACCAGAGGACGGAAAAAAAAGAGGTTATACCAAAGTTCATTTAGTTCAGCTCATTTTATTAAGTTATATGAGGCCTATATTGACTACGGAGGAGATAAAAAAAGTATTTAGGTTAGCATTTAATGAAATAAATAATGGAGAAGATGATATAATATCATGGGAAAATGCATATAAAATATTTTCTGATTTGCAGCAAGATAGCTTTGAGAACTTAATAGAAAAGGAATATTTTAATGAAAATAAATTTCAGAGTATAGTAAAAAGTATGAATTTAAAAATTCATGAAGAAGAAAAAATAATGGTTTTTTTCATGGTTATGTCTTTAATTTGTCAGGCAAGTGCAATTAAAAAGTTAGTTCAAAATATAGTAAATAATTATGAAGAGAAATAAAATTGTTAAAAACTTCCTTGTAGCTTTTATTAGAGTTTATAATTAAGGAAGTTTTTTAACAATATGTAAAGTTAGAATAAATTAGAGATCTATAGAGTGCTTTAAATTATTATATAATAAGCATATACTTTGAGCAGCTATTCCTTCTTTTTTACCTGTAAATCCTAAACCTTCTTCGGTAGTAGCTTTTACGCTTATTATAGATGTATTTACTTTTAAGATTTTAGCTATATTTAATCTCATGTCAGGTATATAAGGAAATAACTTGGGTTCTTCAGCTATTATAGTGGAATCTATATTGCCTATAGAATATCCTTTGCTTTTTATTAGATTTGATACGTAGTTTAATAATTTGAGACTAGATATATTTTTGTATTTCATATCGCTAGGGGGAAAATGTTTTCCTATATCTCCTAGAGATAAAGCCCCTAATAAGGCATCCATTATTGCATGAACAAGTACATCCGCATCAGAATGTCCAATCAATCCTTTGTTAAAAGGGATGTTTACACCACCTAATATAAGTGGCGTATTATAACCTAATTTATGTACGTCATAGCCAAGTCCTACTCTCATAGTAAATCCTCCATTCTTAGTATATTTTATATATATGAAATAAAAAAGGTGCGTCATCAGCACCTAGGATATATAACGAGAATATGGAATTATTTTATTATCTTCTTTATTGGTATTTTTAGAACCGAAAAGACCTATAAAAAATCTTTTTATTGAAATAAGTAATGTCCTTTTTTCAGTTCTTTTATTTTTTGAAAAATCTACTTTGGTAACGTTATCTTTCATAAATAACCCCACCTTTCATAAAATATTTACTTATTTAAATAATAGCATAAATTCAAACAAATGTTAATAAAATTATAAGAAATATAAAAATTATTTTTAAAAAAACCTATTTAAAGTTAGTAAATTAAAGAAATTAAGAGGAAAGGTATTCCTCTTAATTTTTTGAGATAAAAAGGTATATTTTTTGTACGAGGAAATGTTAGTTCTAATATATGAGCTTTGTAACTGTGTGGGTATTAATATTATATGGTAATAGGTGTGATTTAGTTACTACTATTTTAAATAAATATATATTTATTTAAAATAGTAGTATATTTTCATATTTAGGTGGAGACTGTTAATAAATATTCTCCTCTCTGTATTTTATGTATACTTAATTAAATTTAGACAAATTAATAATTTTTTAGTATAATCTACATTAAATAAAGATTTTATAGCAATAGTGTATATGTATATAAAATTTTAAAAGTTATGGTAATTATAAAAATAAGAAGTTGTCCACAGCTGTTTGTGGATAATGTGTATAATTTATAAAATATTAAGTATATTTTAACAGGGAAGTGAAAAAATGAAAAATAATATTGGGAAAATTTTAATTAAATTAATGATAATATTATTTATTTTGTCTGGAATATTTGTGATTTATAAAATTGCATTTTTATTACAGGTGGAAAAAAAAAAGTGATGTAACTGAAAACTTAAATTCTAACCAGATTGAAAGTCATAAGGAAAAACAATATACTAATCAAGTTGTAGATAAAGACAATCAATCTATAGAAGGTAATTTAATATACAATTCACAATCTATTCCTGTATTATATTATCATTCTATAGATTATGAAAAGGGAAATGAGCTTAGAATTCCAAAAGAAAAATTTAGACAGCAAATGCAATACTTAAAGGATAATAAGTACACTACACTTAGTTTAGATGAATTTTATAATTTTTTAGTGAACAATAATCCAGTACCTAATAAATCTGTAATTATAACTTTTGATGATGGTTATAAGGATAATTATGAAAATGCTTTTCCTATATTAAAGGAATTTGGTTTTAGAGCTACTATATTTGTAATTACAAGTACTATAGACAAAGAAAAGGATTTTTTGACTTCTAATGAATTAAAAGAAATGTCCAGCTGTAATATAGGTATTGAAAGTCATACCGTAAATCACGATAATTTAAATAGTTTGGATTATGATGCTCAAATAAAGACTCTTAAAGATTCAAAAGAATTTTTAGAAAGGATTTTAGGTAAAGAAGTAAAATATATTGCATATCCCTATGGAAAATGGAATGAGAATACTTTGAAAGCTGTAAAATCAGCAGGATATAACATGGCCTTTACTACCATAGGAGGATGGTCCAATAAAGATCAGGGATTATATACTCTAAATAGAGTGTATGTGAGTAATAATCACAACATGGATGAATTTAAAAGAAGGCTAACAAATAGTCATTATGAAGTTTCAAACTAAGTAAAATTTTTAATTATATTTTAGGAGGTGTAGTTTTGAAAAAGAGAGTAAAAGCTTTTATTTTAGTTGTGTTATTTTTTATAACATTTTCTCAATTCAAGGTATATGCAAATTCTTCTTTGACGGAACCTAGGGTAGATATTAATACTAATAAAGAGTGGACTGTTAAATTTAACATTGAATTGAAATCAACTACCGTAAATAATACTAATATAAAGGTTATGGATAAAAACAATGTTGAGGTACCTGTGGTAATAACTCAAGGAAGTGATTTAAGTACTATAATAATAAGTCCTAGAGTATCAGGATATAATCCTGGTGAGACATATAATTTAGTTATAGGAACAGGACTTCAATCAATTTCGGGCAAAAGTCTATCCAGTCCAGCAAGTTTGGAATTTACAACAATAAATGAGTATTCAGATGGTACAAGTTATTCAGGACTTCCTAAAATAACTTCCAGTAAATTTGAATATACACCTTTACTATCGTCTCAATATCAGGGATTTTTAGTAAGCTCTGATACATCAAATGTTCAATACAGGGTTTTTGTAAATAAACAATCTGGGGAAAGTGGAATATATACAGAACTTACTAAAGGATATACTACTGCAGTAGATGGTAAATTAACAGCATTGAGTACATTGAGTTCAGGAACTAATGGAGAAAAGTATAAAGTGATTATATATGTAAAAAGACAGGGAGTAACAGGAGCTCATAAGGATGTAAATACAGATTATGATAACTATATAGTAAATTACTTTAGGTGTGTTGGTAGTGTTAATAATGATAATAATGAATACGTAGAATACGGTATAACTTTAGATGATATGGTACAGAAACAGTTTAATTCGTATTGTAAGCCAGTTTTTGTGGAGACTAATGTAATGGATAATGCTGCAACTAAAAATCAAATAAAGTATTATGTCAATCCAGATAACTTTCTAGATGGCTATGGAAAATATCAATTTTTAAAACTTACATATTCAGAGGGAATTACAGTAGATGATTTAAATAGTTACTTAAAAGGGAAAGGAATTTTCGAAGGAATGGGACAAGCATTTTTAGATGCAGCCAAAGAAAATAATATAAGTGTAGCCTATCTAGTATCTCATGCAATGCTTGAGACGGGATATGGAACTTCAAAATTGGCTACAGGAGGAGCTGTTGATGATAGTGATAATTATGTATATGGAGAACCAGTATATAACTTTTTCGGTATAGGAGCTACTGATGATAACCCACTAATTAACGGTACTGAAAAAGCATATGCCGAAGGATGGTTTACTCCAGAAGAAGCTCTCTCAGGGGGAGCAGCCTGGATAGCATCCCAATATATAAATAACCCTGAAAAAAATCAAGATACACTCTATAAGATGAGATGGAATCCTGAGGATCCAGGGGAGCATCAATATGCTACAGACATAGCTTGGGCATATAAACAAATTCCAAATATAGTAAATGGAATAAAGGCTATATCTTCAAATTCTAATACTGCATTAAAATTTGAAATACCTAAATTAAAATAAAATTTTAATAATATAAAAATCACTATGAGATAATTAAGTTTCATAGTGATTTTTTATTTATTCTAAGACTAAAGTTTTTAATTTAATATAGCTCTTATATTCACAGGGAGAGTTTCTTTTACAAAGGGTGCACAAAATTGAAAAATCTTTTCATAACCGCAGCTTGAACATACACAGTGACATATATCATAAGGAATATCATCAATTAAAATTTCATTTGAATATTTTACTATATAATTGCCACCGCATACTTTACAAGGAGTATAATTTATAATTGAATATTCACTTTCTATGTATTTCATTATATCTTTAAATGTCATTTTTGACCTCCCATCAAGTGATTCTTAGGTTCAGGTGAAGTTTGATTATAAGAAATGCTGCTTTCACCTGAATCTTAGAAGAACTTATCCAAGTGCGCATTAGCTGATTGCTGCATTTGGATAAAAACATCATATCAAAAATACTAACACTCTTAAAAAATATTTTCAATATAAATTTTACATATTTTAAATAGGAATTTTATGTATAGCAACTATCATATATTAACTATGTAAAAGTAAAATAATTTTTTATAACAATTTTAAGGATAGAAAGTGAGTTAATTATGATTAATATTATATGGTTTTTTATTTTGGCTTTTGGAATAATATTTGGAATTGTCTGTGGCAGAGGCGCGGAAATATCTAAATCTATTATAGCTTCTTCAGATTCAACAGTGAAGCTTATAATAAATCTTGTGGGAATAATGTGTTTGTGGTGTGGAATAATGAAAATAGCAGAAAAGAGTGGGCTTACATATAAAATAGCCAAGCTTATGAAACCAATATTAAAACTATTGTTTAAAAAAGCTGCTAAAGATGAAAAAGCCATGGGAGCAATAGTTATGAATATCACTGCTAATATGATGGGGCTATCAAATGCAGCCACTCCTTTTGGAATAAAAGCCATGAAAGAATTAAGTCGTTTAAATAATGAAAAAGAAGAAGCCAGTGATGATATGGTGCTTTTTCTGGTATTAAATGCAGCATGTATACAATTTCTACCTACCACAGTTATTTCCATTAGAGCCGCCATGGGTTCGAAAAATCCTGCAGAAACAATAATACCGGCTGTGATTACCACTACTATAGCGGCAATAGTTGGAGTAATATGCTGTAAAATAATGGATAAATATTTTTGATAAATGAAAGGAGGAAAATTTTGAATTACATAATAAAGAGTATAATTCCTATAATTATAGTTTCTATAGTTACTTATGGCATAATAAAAAAAGTTAAAGTATATGATTGTTTTGTAGAAGGGGCTAAAGAGGGCATTTTTATATGTATTAAGATATTTCCATATTTGCTTGCCATGTTGTTAGCCGTGGGGGTATTTAGAGAATCTAAAGCTTTAGATTATTTTATAGGGTTTATAAAACCAATAGTAAATTTTATAGGTGTTCCAGCAGAAGTGGTACCTCTTGTATTTATAAAACCCTTATCTGGAAGTGGCGCTCTTGGTGTATTTAGTGAAATATTAAGTAATTTTGGGACTGATAGTTATATAGGAAGAGTAGCTTCTGTAATTATGGGTTCAACAGAAACTATATTTTATACATTAACAGTTTATTTTGGAGCAGTAGGCATAAAAAAAATAAGACATGCTCTTTGGGCAGCCATAATGGCAGATTTGGTATCAGTAATAATGGCGGTAACAGTAGTTAAAATTATGTTTTAATGAGATATTTATATAAAAAGGATGTATTTATTTTAAGTTTTTAGTTGTATAATATAACTTATAATGGTACTTTGAGGTGAGATTAAAGTTGTTAAAGTGGAGAGAGTTATATGAACAATGTATAAATTGTAATAAATGTGGTTTAGGTGATAGTAGAATAAATATGGTTTTTGGAGATGGAAATCCTAAAGCAGATTTAGTGTTTATAGGAGAAGCGCCCGGAGCAGATGAGGATAGAATTGGATTACCTTTTGTGGGAAAGGCAGGAAAACTTTTGACTAAGGCCCTTGAATCACTGGATTTGTACAGGAAAAAGGATTATTATATATGTAATATTTGCAAATGTAGGCCTAAAAATAATAGAACTCCTTATGAAGATGAGGAAAAAGCATGTCTTCCTTATTTAAGAAATCAGGTAGCACTTATAAAACCTAAAATAATAGTTTGTCTTGGAGCTACTGCAATGGGCTGTATATTGGGTAAAGATTGGAGAATTACACGAGATAGAGGAAAATGGGTTGAAAGAAAAGGATTTTATATAACTGCTACCTTTCATCCTTCTGCTATATTGAGAGATGAGAATAAAAAACCTTTATTTTGGCAAGACTTAAAAAATATAAGAAGAAAATATGAAGAAATTTTTGAAATAAAAAATATTGACACATAAAAGTATATGACATATTATAATGTTAAATACTATGAAGGAAAGAGTAATAAATTGGTTTTGTTCAAAGAGAGCCGACAATTTGGTGAAAGTCGGAAACAAAATGATTTATGAATATGGCTCTGGAGTATACCATTTGAAATAGTAGAATTAGTAATTAGGATGGTACGGCAGCAACCGTTATATTGAAAAGTAATGTTAGTTACTTATAGAGGTCTTTATTGTGAGATAAAGATGAAATAGAGTGGTAAAGCGTATTTTATGCCTCTATATGAAAAAAGTTTTCATATAGAGGTTTTTTATTTTTAATATAAATTACAAGAGAAGGAGAGATATAAACATGACCAAAGGAACATATTACATTACTACGCCTATTTATTATCCATCGGCAAATCTTCATATAGGTAATACATATACTACCGTTGCAGCAGATGCTCTTGCTAGATTTAAAAGAATTACAGGTTATGATGTAATGCTTTTAACGGGTACAGATGAACATGGACAAAAGATTCAAAGATTGGCAGAGGCTAAAGGAGTTCCTCCTAAAGAGTATGTAGATGAAATAGTAGCAGGGATTAAAGATTTATGGAAAATAATGAATATAAATTATGATAAATTTATAAGAACTACAGAAAAATATCATATAGCAGCAGTTCAGAAAATATTTAAAAAATTATATGATCAAGGAGATATATACAAGGGAAATTACGAAGGGTGGTATTGCACACCCTGTGAGTCATTTTGGACTGAAACTCAATTGATAGATGGAAAATGTCCTGATTGTGGTAGAACGGTTGAAAAAGCTAAAGAGGAAGCTTATTTCTTTAAAATGTCAAAATATGCACCTGCTCTTATAAAACATATTGAAACTCATCCTGATTTTATACAACCTGAGTCTCGAAAAAATGAAATGTTAAATAATTTTTTGAAACCAGGGCTTCAGGATCTTTGTGTTTCAAGAACTTCTTTTGACTGGGGAATACCTGTGACTTTTGATAACAAGCATGTAATATACGTATGGATAGATGCACTTGCAAATTATATAACAGCACTAGGTTATGGCAGTGAAGATGACAAGTTATATAAAAAATACTGGCCGGCAAATGTACATTTAGTAGGTAAAGATATATTGAGGTTTCATACGATTTACTGGCCTATAATGCTTATGGCTTTAGGGGAAGAAATCCCCGAAAAAGTATTTGGACACGGTTGGCTTCTAGTAGATGGAGGAAAAATGTCAAAATCTAAAGGAAATGTAGTAGATCCTGTAGTTTTAGTAAATCATTTTGGAACAGATGCAGTTAGATATTATCTACTTAGGGAAATTCCTTTTGGTGCTGATGGGTTATTTAATAATGAGATATTTATAAAGAAAATTAATTCGGATTTAGCTAATGATTTAGGAAATTTATTATCAAGAACTTGTACTATGATAGAAAAATATTTTGATGGCATTATGCCAGCGCCAAAAGAAAAAGAAGATATAGATGATGAACTTATAGGTTTAGCTTTAGATATACCTATAAAAATAGAAAAACATATGAACCATTTAAGAATACCAGAGGCCTTAGATAGCATATGGGAACTTGTATCAAGAACCAATAAGTATATAGATGAGACTACTCCATGGATATTAGCCAAAGATGAAAGTAAAAAGGATAGATTGGGAACGGTACTTTATAATCTATCAGAATCATTAAGAATAATATCTGTATGTCTTTCGGCATTTCTTCCTGAAACCAGTGAAAAAATCTATAAACAGCTTAATGTAGAGGTTACATCATGGGACAGCATAGCTTCTTTTGATGGAACTAGGTCAGGAACTAAAGTAAATAAAGGAGATATATTATTCCCTAGAATAGATGTGGATAAGAAGATAGAAGAGTTAAATAGTCTAAAAGAAGAAAAAAGTGCCCTGAAGAACTTTAAAGTAGAACCTATAAAAGAAGAGATATCTATAGATGACTTTGAAAAAGTAGATCTTAGAGTTGCAAGAGTATTGGAATGTGAGGCCATAAAAGGCTCTAAAAAGTTACTTAAACTGCAGCTTGAATTAGGTCAGGAAAAAAGGCAGGTAGTATCAGGTATATCTAAATATTACAAGCCAGAAGAACTTTTAGGAAAGTATGTAGTGGTTGTAGCAAATTTAAAGCCAGTAAGATTAAAAGGAGAGCTCTCAGAAGGAATGATATTATGTGCAGCTTCAAATGATGACAGTAAATTATTTACGGTATCTATTCAAGAAGGGCTTCCTACTGGGAGTATAGTAAAATAAAATATATTTAAGTAATTTCTGATGTAAACATAGGATTTCTAAGTCCAATTAAGTGATTTTTAGATTTAGGTGGTGGATGATTTCCTCCATCTGAATTTAGGAAGAATTTGATTTTAAAAAAGATAAGGAGGAAATACGAAGTTGAATATATTCGATGCTCATGCACATTATGATGATGAACAATTTGACAATGATAGGAATATATTGATAAATGAATTGAAAAAAAATAATATAATAGGGGTATTAAATTGCGGTTCTTCCATAGAAGGTGCTAGAACTTCTGTTAAATTGGCAAATAAACATGATATATTTTATGCAGCGGTAGGCATACACCCGGAATATGCAGATAAATTTGACAGCAGCACGGAAGATGAGTTAAAAATTATGTCTCAAAACGAAAAAGTAAAGGCTATTGGAGAAATAGGACTTGATTATTATTATAAAGAAAATCCACCTAAAGAAGTACAAAAATCTGTATTTATAAGACAAATGGAATTAGCGAGGGAACTAAACCTTCCTGTAATTATACACGATAGAGAAGCACATAAAGATATTTTAGATATAATAAAACAATTTAAGGGCGTTATTGGAGAAATACACTGTTTTTCAGGAAGTGTAGAGTATGCAAAAGAATGTATAAAGCTTGGTTATTATATAGGATTTACAGGAGTAATAACTTTTAAAAACGCAAAAAAATCACTAGATGTAGCAAGAGAAATACCTATGGATAGAATCTTGGTAGAAACTGATTGTCCTTATATGGCTCCGGTACCTTTCAGGGGAAAGAGAAATAGATCAGAATATATAGAGTTTATCATATCAAAAATAGCTGAGATAAAAGGGATTACAAAAGAGGAAGTAAGTAAAATAACAATTGCCAATATTAAACATCTTCTTAATCTAACATAATATTTATAAATATGAATATACTATAATTATATCCATTAGTTATCTCATAAGTAATTTAAAATATATTTATAGCATAAGATGTAATAAAATCACAATAATACCACCTAAAAATAACATAAATTGTAATTTAAAAATATAATTTAGTTTTGTAATTAAGCATAAATTATATATTTACCTAAATTCAGGTATAAATTTATACTTTATTAACTAATAATACTGGTATCATAAATAAATATTTTTTATTTATAGTTTATGCACAAAGCTGCATTTAGAATTTTTTTACAGTTTATCCTGGGCGATATTTGACATAAATTTAAGATCCGTTTATAATGAGGTATGTCGCTCTTGCCCAGAGGAGGTATTTTTATGGTGGAAAGGTTTAAAACTTACTTAAATAAATATTTTTCCGATGGTCCTAAGATAGAATCTATTATAGTTATAGGTTTAACAATAAGTTTAGTAGTTATAAGTTTAACAATATTTAATATGATAAAAACTATAACTATCTCAATAGATGGCAGTGACAAGAAAGTTACTACCTTTGGTGGTACTTACAAAGATGTTTTGGATAATAATGGAATTAAATTGGGATCAAAGGATAAAGTAAAACCTAGTCTAGATAGTAGAGTTAAAGATAAAGGTAAATTATTAATTACAAGGGCAGTATTAATTGAAGTAAAAGTGGATGGTAAAAAATTAGATATAAAGTCTGCTGAACATAATGTGGAAAATATGTTGCAAGCAGAAAAAATTCAACTTTCAAATCTTGATAAAGTATATCCATCTAGAAATTATGCAATTAAAAAAGGATTAAAAGTAGTAGTGACTAGGGTAAAAACTAAAGACATAAAAGAGATTACAAATATAAACTATGATATAGTTATAAAAAATGATGGTGAAGTTGAAAGCGGAGCTAAAAAAGTTTTACAAGAGGGGCAAAATGGAGAGAAACAAACTATTACCAGAATAGTATATGAGGATGGTAAAGAAGTCTCTAGAAAAGTTATAAGTGAAATCGTAAAGAAAGAACCAGTACAGAAAATAATAGCAGTAGGAACATTAAATAGTGATTATACCTTTTCTAGAGGAGGAAACCTTAGTTATGCCAAATTCTTGCAGATGAAAGCAACTGCATATACTGCAGATTATGAAAGTACAGGCAAGGGGCCTGGGCATCCAGACTTTGGTATAACAGCTTCAGGAACTGTGGCTAGGAGAAATAGTGGAAGCTACAGCTCTGTAGCAGTTGATCCTAGAGTTATACCACTTGGTACCAAACTTTATATAGAAGGATATGGATATGCCATAGCTGAAGATACAGGAGGTGCCATTAAAGGTAATAGGGTAGATTTGTTTTTTAATTCTGCTTCTGAAGCAAATAACTGGGGTGTGCGATGGATTAATGTTTATGTTATGGATTAGGGGCACGTGCTCCTATTTTTTCTTTTGATGAAAAAATTAAATGTTAATGGGGGAAAATATGATTAAGGAAGTAATAATTGTTGAAGGAAAGGACGATATATCCGCAGTTAAAAGAGCCGTAGATGCAGAATTAATAGCTGTAGGTGGCTTTGGAATAAATAAAAAAGTTATTGATAAGATAAAAGAGGCTCAAAATAGACAAGGTGTAATAGTTATGACAGATCCTGACTTTGCAGGAGAAAAAATAAGGAAAATTATATCTAAAAGAGTTAAAGGGATAAAACATGCCTATATATCTCAAGAAGATGGGATAAAAAATGGAAATATTGGTGTTGAAAATGCATTACCTGAAACTATAATAAATGCTTTGAAAAGTGCTAAATGTGAATTAAAAGAAGAAAGAAAAGAATTTAAAGTAGAAGATATGGTATTTTTTGAACTTACAGGGTGTGTAAAATCTAAGATAAAAAGAGATATGCTTGGCAGAGAATTAGGTATAGGATATTGTAATGCATCTCAATTTCTAAAGAGACTAAATAATTATGGTATATCCAGGGAAGAGTTTCACAGAGCAATAGATAAAATAAGTAATCTAATGAAGGAGAAGAAAGATGAATAATTTATCTACTAAAGAAATAGTGGAAAAATATAATTTTAGATTTTCAAAAAACTTAGGACAAAATTTTTTGATAGATAATTCAGTATTGCAGGATATATTAGAAGGCACAGATATAAATAAAAATGATTTTGTTATAGAAATAGGACCAGGAGTGGGAACACTAACAAAGGAACTTTTAAAAAGGGCTAAGAAAGTTTGTGCCATAGAACTGGATTCAGATTTAATTGCAATACTAAAGGAAGAGTTAAAGCATTATCCCAATTTTGAATTAATACATAAAGATGTACTAAAGACAAATTTTAATGAGATAATAAAAGATGAGTCAAGTATAAAAATTGTAGCTAATCTTCCATATTACATTACTACTCCTATTATTTCGAAAATTCTAAATAATAAATATAATTTTAAAACTTTAACTATAATGATTCAAAAAGAAGTAGGTGAAAGAATGATATCGGAACCTAATTGTAAGCGATATGGGGCACTTTCTTTATTGGTTCAATATTATTGCGATGTAGAAGTACTTAGAAAAGTTAGTCCCTATGCTTTCATTCCATCGCCTAAAGTTGAGTCTATAGTTATAAAGTTAACTAAGTTAAATAATCCCAGAGTTAAGATTAAAAGTGAAGATTTATTTTTTAGGATAATAAGATGTTCTTTTAATATGAGAAGAAAAACTTTATGGAATGCTTTAAAAGCACTAAAGTTATCTAGAGAATACATAGAAAAAGCATTTGATAAATCGAGAATAGATCCCAAGAGGAGAGGAGAAACTCTTTCTATAGAGGAATTTGGCTTATTATCAGATTGTATATATGAATTAATACATGGGTTATAATGTGTTTTATAATTGAGGACAAAACTATTTGTTCACTTTTTGAGAGTTGTCTCATATATTATAATGAAGATAATATATGGAGGTATAGAAGTTGGCACAAAAAAAGAGTTATAGTAGATACTTTATAATATTACAAGAAGATGAAAAAGGGTACTCTTTAGCTTCTGACAAGATTGCTTCAGGATATGCAAAATTGGAAACAAAAAATGATAAATGTAAAATATCTTATTACGTACAAAATTTGAAAAAGGAAAAAACTCCTTATTATATGATGCTAATATGTAATAAAAAAGGTATAAAAAATATAATTAAAATTGGTGAAATGAACATAGATGATTATGGAAGAGCAGATACATTTTATGAATATCCAATAAATGATGTAGCGGGAAGTGGAATAGCCATGGATAAAGTGTCGGGAGCCGCTATAGTCAGAATATTAGATAACAATATAATACCTGTGATGAGTGGGTTCTCGAGTACTGAAATACCAAATTGGAGGTCTTTTGAATTAATAGAAGATAAAGAGGATAAAACAAAGGATTATATAGAAGAAGATGAAAATAAAACAAATGAAAATAAAGTAGTGGAAGAAACAGTAGAAGAGGTAGAAGAGAAAGAAAAAAGTATATTTGATAAATATGAAGAAAGTATAGAAAAAGCTAAAAGGGATAGAGAAAAAGCTGAAGTTGAAAAAGATAATGAAGAAGACAAGCAACTTTTAGAGAAAATTCAAAATGAACAGGATGAGGAAGATAATCAAAAAGGTAAAGAGACTGTTACAGATGAAAAAGAAGAACCAGTGTCAGAGGATATGTTTGAATCAAAAATCAGAGAAGATCTTCAGGAAGAAAACGTAACTTTAAAAGAGGAGTTCAAAGAAGAGGACTCTCTATATATAGATAATTTTGCAGGAAGTCACTATGAAAAATCAAAAACAAATGATAATAAATGTGAAGATAGAGGTATGAATAGAAGTTACCCAAGAAATTCACAAGGGAATTTTTTTAATAAACTTGTTCATGGTTTTAAAGAAATAAAGAGTTTAAACAAAGAATTAAAAAGATGTAAATGGTATAAGGTACCTGCAAATTCTATAGAAGACATGTACAATATGGATAATTATAGTAGATATGCCCTAGTTTACTATCCTATGATAGGATATTATCCTTATATAAAGAAACATTTTCATTATTTAACGGGATATAAATTTGATAAGAATAATAAAGTAAAATATTTGATATATGGTATACCAGGCACTAATAGTAAAAAGGATCAACCTTATGGAGGTAAATCAGGATTTGTTACATGGATACCTAAGGAAAGTAAAGATAAAATGGGGTACTGGTTGATGTTCTATGATTTTAAAACAAACACCATAGTTATACCAGTAAAAAAGTGAAGTTATGACACCTATTATTAAATCAATAGTAATAAATAAGAGAAAACTGGGAGTCACCATAATTATAATAGGCCTTATGATAGTACTCTTAGGACTTGAAAAAAATTTCGATATGAAGTTGAAATTTACAGCTCTTATGCAAAATAATATAAAATATTTAACTCAATATGAAGGAATGCAAAGTAAATTAAGATATAAACTACCTTCTAAGTGGTCTTCTGAGAATCAAGATATGTCTGGAAATGAAATATTATATCATAGTGATTTTAAAAGTGAAGATAATAAAATAAGAGGATTTGTTGAAGTATGGAATTTGGATGGAAGTTTAAAATCATTTTTAGAAAATAGTAAAATTATATCTCAAAAGCAGAATTTATATAAGAATTATCACATAAGTGAGATTGAAATTAATGGGGGCAGCGGGTACTTAATTGAATATACCATTACAAAGGAAGTGGGAGATAGTTATAAAGGTATAGAATATTTTTTGAAAAAAGGAACTCAATTTTGTAGATTTTCTTTTTTTGTAAATGAGTCAGACTTTAAAGAAAATATGCCAACTATATTTGAGACTATTGTTAAAACATTAGAGTATAAATAGAGATATGTATAATTTGTTCCCTTTCAGTTTGTCATTATGGAAGGGGATTTTTTATATTTAAATATGATATAATTATTTAGAGATTTTTAATATAAATTAAAAATTAATTTATCCAAATGCTGAAATTAGCTAATACTCCCATCTTCTTTAAAGGGAGATAAGCACTATTATGCGCCTGGATAAGTTCTTCTAAGGTTCAGATGGAGATAAGTATTTCTCTATAGCAAACTCCAACTGAAGCTAAGAATCACTTTATGGTGGATTTACAATATTGTTAACAGTAGGTGAAGGTAATGGATGGGGTTGTAAAAAAAAGAATCAATATATTTTTTATACTAATTGTTTTAACAGGAATATTTTTATTATGCGGATGTAGTAAATTAGATCAGTTAAAGGTCAAAGCTGGACTAAAAAATTCTGATTTTGAGTATATAAAGCAAGGCAAGGTGAAAGAAATAACTATTCAAAGTACCAGAGATCAAGGATTTAAATTTGTAGTTACTGATCAAGATACTATTGAGGATTTATATGATACTTTGGCTTCGGCTAAAAAGGTGCCTAAAAAATCTTCTCTGCAGCCAGATTATACACTGGAAATAATGGAGACAAATAATAAGATTCATAAATTTTCGTATATAGCAGGACTTGATAAGGACGAAGCAGGAAATCTCTATAATGGAAAGCAAATATACATAGTACCAAAGAGGATAGATAATAATATAATAAATAGTTTTTGGAATATAAGAACGCCTCCAAGCAACTTTACAGAAGTATATTATGGTTCCATAATAGAAACATTAAATAAATATTTTAAGGATAAGGATAAAAAAATTGGAATAAGTTTCAATGAAGATATAGATGCAGCAAGATTCATATTGTCTACAGACTTAGAGGAATTTAAATCTGAGCTTACTGATAAATTTAAGAATGCTAATATTGGAAATAATGATAAGGAAAAGTATGATGTATGGGTTACAGTAAAAACGGAAGGGTATAAGACTACATTGTATAAAGCTACTATTAAATTTTGGGATGTAAAAAAGAAAAGTGAGAAGATCTATTATATAAAGGACGTTTATGAAAATGGAAGATGGAATGTTACTATATCTGAAGACAAATTAGAAGGATTTTAAAATAATTTTAATTCATCTATAATAAATCATATTTTTGAGAATACTAAAATAAGCTTTCTTGGATGTAGAAAGTATGTTTTATAATTTCATGATTATAGATGAAAGGGGTGAAAATCCCATTATATATTAATTATAATATAATTAATATGGGGATAATATTATGAAAGCATTAGTCGATAAAGCCACCTGTATAAGTTGTGGATTATGTCCAGAGGTATGTCCAGATGTGTTTGATATGGATGATGACGGGAAAGCAGTAGCTGCGGTAAATGAAGTACCAAAAGCTTCTCAAGATTCTGCTAAAGAAGCTGCAGAAGGCTGTCCTGTTTCTGCTATTACAGTAGAATAGATATTGTAAAATTAAATAACAGACTGTGTATAAATTTATCATGAAGTATTTAAATTAATATTTTTTAAGAGGGTTTATACACAGTTTTTTATTGTTTTTGTGTTTTTAAAATATATTCATAGGGTATATATCATTTAGTTTATCATTTAAAGTAGGTGAAGAATTAGGATTTATATTTACTCTATCACCTATTTTTGAATTTGAAGGTAGATGAGTAATATTTACATCTTTAGTAGTTCCATCTTGAAAACTTATAAGAGCATGAGAAACATTCATATCAATTATTTCTCCAATCATAAAATATTTCCTCCTCAAAATTTAATTTACATACTTTATTTAGTGTTAACTATGTATTTAATTATTATTCATATTTTACTATATAATACATAATAAAATATCAAGTACCATTTAGGGATAATAATTAAAAGAAATGGAAGAAATATGACTTAGAGAGTTTGTTAAATTGTGATAAAGCTAGATTGCAAAATTGATATTTTAAATTTTACATAGTATAATGAATAATACATATACACAATATATAGTAGTTAGGAGGCATGATGTATGCTACATGTTGTGAAAAGGGATGGTAGAAAAGTAGAATTTAATTCTATAAAAATAACTAATGCCATAAAAAGTGCATCAGAAGAAATTGGCTATGAATTAAAAGAGAGTGACTTTATAGACTTAACTCAAAAAGTTATAAAAGAAATAGAAGAGCTTAATGTAAAAGAAATAGAGGTTGAAGAAATACAAAATATAGTTGAAAAAATTCTTTTAAAAAATGGTCATAGAAAAATAGGATTGGTATATTCAAATTATAGAAGTGAAAGAACTAAAATAAGAGATATAAAATCAGATCTTATGAAGGTTATTGATAAGATAGGCGTAGAAACGGATAGAGACAATGCTAATGTAGGAAATAATTTTAGTTCTAAACTACTTAGAATAGCTAGTGAATCAAATAAATGGCATAATCTGGGGACTATGCCGAAATATTTAGCAAAAGCCCATGAAAATGGAGATATATATTATCACGACTTAGATAGTTATAATTTAACTATCAATTGTCTTCATATACCAACTAAAGAAATGCTCTTATATGGGTTTAATACGGGATATGGGAATATTAGAACTCCAAGGAGAATAGAATCTGCGGCAGAACTTTCCTGTATATTATTGCAATCATCTCAAAATGACATGTTTGGCGGACAGTCTCATCCTGATTTTGATAATGATATGGCTGTTTTTGTAGAACCTACGAGAAGGGAAATAATACAGTATCTTAAGGAAGTAGGAGTAGAAGAGCATAGGATAAAAGATATTTCGGAAAAACGGTTAAGAAAAAATGTAGAGCAGGCAATGCAGGGGATAATTTACAATTTAAATACTATGCATTCAAGGGCAGGCTCACAGGTACCTTTTAGCTCAATAAATTTAGGAATACCCAAATCCAAAGATGCGGCTTTAGTATGCGAGGTATTTTTAACTGAATATGAAAAGGGGCTGGGAAAGGGAGAACAGCCTATATTTCCCAACATAATATTCAGAGTTAAAAAAGGAGTGAACAAAGAACAAGATGATCCTTATTATTATCTATTTAAAATTGCATGTAGAGTAGCTTCAAAGAGAATGAATCCTACTTTTATGAATTTAGATGCTGATTTTAATAAAGCGTATTATGATAAAGGCGTAATACCAGCTACTATGGGATGCAGAACTTATGTGTGTTCAAATGTGAATGGAGAACCAGGGACAAAAGGAAGAGGAAATATAGCGCCGGTGACAATTAATTTACCTAGGCTAGGAATTTTAGCTAAGAAGAATATAGATAAATTTTTTGAACTATTAGACAATAGATTAAATTTAGCTAAAGAATCTCTAATGCATAGGTATGGTATTTTAAAAAGGTTAAAAGTTAAAGATTTACCTTTTGTAGCAGGTCAATGTCTTATGAAAGGCTCTGAAAATTTAAAATTAGATGATTCTATAGAGCCTATATTAAAGCAGGGTACCTGGGCCATAGGCTTCATTGGACTTGCGGAGACATTAATTGCGCTAACGGGAAAACATCATGGTGAGGATGAAAATTCAAGGGAACTTGGAGTGAAAATAATTTCTTATATCAGAAAATATACAGATAAATTTATAGAACAGACTCATCTGAATTGGAGTTGTTATGCTACACCTGCAGAGGGTCTAAGTGGGAAGTTTATATTACAGGATAAAAAGATATTTGGAGAAATACATGGTATAACGGATAAAGACTATTATACTAATTCTTATCATATACCTGTAGGATTTCCAATATCTATAAAAGATAAAATAGATATTGAAGCTCCTTATCACAAAATTTGTAATGGTGGACATATAAGTTATATAGAAATAGATGATTATCCATCGGAAGAAATTATTAGGGATATAATCAATTATGCCTATGATAATACAAATATATCCTATATAGGAATAAATTTTCATATAAGGTATTGTAGGGAATGTGGTTCTTATTTACATGGAGAGAATAAGTGTCCTCATTGTGGTAGTGGCAGCATACAAGGCATATCGAGGGTAACAGGATACTTATCCTTGGATGAAAGATTTGGGGCAGGAAAAACTGCAGAAAGAAAGGACAGAATAGCACAAGGTAGTAATAAAATAGTATATTATTAAACCAATATGTTTGTAAAAGTTAAATTTGTCTATTTTACATAATGTTTTTACATATACATAAAATTTTATGTAAAAATCATTAGGTAAAATAGGTCAGATAATATTAATTTATTATTTACTTTATATATTTTAATAAGGGAAGTGGAATAATAGTGAATAATAAGGTTAGACTAGCAGGTATTGCCTATGAAAGTCTTGTAAATGGACCTGGCATGAGGAGAGTATTTTTTGCACAAGGATGCAGACATAACTGCAAAGGATGTTTTAATCCATCCACCCATTGCTTTAATGGAGGAGAATTAAAAGATATAAATGTTTTAATCCATGATGTGAAGACTAATCCTCTTGTAAAGGGAGTTACCTTTTCAGGAGGTGATCCTTTTGAACAGGCAGAAGCTTTTGCATATATGGCCCGTAAAATTAAAGAATTAGATCTAAATATATGGTGTTATACAGGATATACATTTGAATATATATTAGACAATAAGGATAACCAGTCCTGGCAAGAGTTATTGAGAAATATAGATGTATTGGTAGATGGAAAATTTGAAGAAGATAAAAGAGACAATAGATTGAAATTTAAGGGTTCTAGAAATCAAAGAATTGTTGATGTTAAAAAAAGTTTACAGTATGGTGATACCATAATTAAGAACTTTAAGTTGAAAGATTATAGATAAATATAATATAATATCTCATAGTGAGGTGGTATTCTTGAAAGATGATTTGAAGATTGAAGTTTGCTCTTGTACTAAAATTAATAAACAAAATATAGAATATGTGAAAGAAAATATGTTAAGTGAAAAAACTTTTATGAAGTTATCAGAGCTTTTTAAAATATTGGGTGATTATACGAGAATTAAAATAATATATTCTTTATCTAAAAAAGAACTATGTGTATGTGATATATCAGAAGTAGTTCAAATGAGCCAGTCTGCTATATCACATCAATTAAGGATTCTAAAGGCTGCAAGGTTAGTTAAGTTTAGAAGAGAAGGAAAATCCGTTTATTATTCTTTAGATGATGAGCATATAGATAGATTATTTAACGCAGGACTAGAACATGTGGAACACAATTAAAATTTCTAAAGATTTAAAATAATTTTTAGAAATTTTTTCATTTAAAAGGGAGATGTATTTTTTATTTTATGTAAAATTAAGTATAGTAACCACATTATAATTGGATAATTTATTTTCTATATTTAATGTATTACTTTTAACTCTCTTTCCATTTTTCATATATTTGAGGAATTGATCTAATCCTTCCAGCTCGAAGGTTAAACAAGAGGTTTTATAATGCATGGGAATTACTATGTGGCTGTTGATAGCTTTAGCTAATTTAGCAGCTTCCCTGCCGTCTATAGTAAAGTTACCTCCTATGGGAATTAAAAGTATATCAATATTACCTAATTTTTTTAATTCATTTTCAGTCAATACATAGCCTATATCTCCTAAGTGGCATATTCTATACCTATCCATTTCTATAATAAATATTATATTTTTTCCTCTTTTAGCACCTTGTACTTTGTCATGATAAGAAGGTATACCTTCAATGTTTATTTCAAATAAATTATAGGAGCCTACAGTGTTTATAAGATGTTTATATTTTATTTTTTCAGTATAGCAGTGATCAAAGTGAGTGTGACTTGTGGTGACTATATCTACATCCCCTTGAAAAGTATTATATCCAACAGTTTCATCGAAGGGATCTGTTAAAAGTTTTTTTCCTTTTGAATCTTTTAATAAAAAACAGGAATGAGCTATCCATTGTATTTCCATAAAATCTTTTCCTTTCTTTTATTTATTTTTTAAAGTTGAATTGTGACAATTGATGTAAAAAATAAATTATATTAAAGTTGATATTTAAATGAGGTTAACTTTATTTATAAAAATCTATAAAATTAACCTTTTTTATATTATAATAGTATATGTTACATGGAAAATTTTATAGATGCAAACTTTAAGATCTTATTATCTAGAAGTCTATGGTTAAGGAGGTGATTTTTTGAAAGATACAAAAGTTTATAAGATTATGCTTTTAAGTTTTATATTTATGTTTGTGACTTTTGTAAGAATCAGTATGGTTCATGCTTCTGCATATAATGGAGCAGTCATAGGAAAAGATGTAGAAATTGATAAGTCATGGAAAATAAAGTTCAATATGCAGTTAGATGAGAGTACAGTAAATGATTCAAATATAGTAGTTGTAGATAGTGATGGGAATTCTGTTCCAATATCTGTGCAATTACAGGATAATGGAAGTGATTTGGTAGTTGCACCTAAAACTCAGTATATCTATGATAAAACTTATAATCTAATTGTAAAAAGTGGGTTGAAATCTATAAGTGGTAAAAGCTATGGTGAATCTAAAATGCAATTTAGTATAAAATCAAATCCAACTTCTAATTCAAAATATACAGTTACTATTGATGCAGGTCATGGAGGAAATGATAAAGGAAATATTAGTGGATCAGGTTTAAATGAGAAAGATGTGAATCTATCTGTAGCATTAAAAGTAGGAAATATATTAGAGCAAAATGGAATAAATGTAGTGTACACTAGAAAAGATGATAATATTTCTTGGGATAGTAGTTCAGATTTAAAATCTCGTTTTGATATAGCAAATAATGCAAAGTCAGATATGTTTGTTACCATACATTGTAATTCTTATACTGAAAATTCAGCAGTAAATGGTATAGAAACTTATTATGCAGGGTATAGTGATGAAGCTGAAAATATTGCCAACAAAATACAAAATCAAATGGTAAGCTATACTGGACGTATGGATAGGGGTGTTAAAGAGGGACAGCCTCAGCATAAAATACTCAGGGGGACCTTGTCACCAGCTGTTATGGTAGAATTGGGGTTTATGACTAATTCTCAGGAAAGCAGTTTGCTTGGAAGTGATGATTATCAAAATAAAAGTGCAGCTGCTATTGCAAAGGGAGTTTTGGAATCCTTAAGTTCCTTAAATGAAAATAAAGAACTAATGGTAAGTTCCATATCAGATCTAGCCAATCAGATAACTGAGGGGGATGAGTACTCTCTTCCAATTAGTGTACAAGCTACTATGAGCGATGGAACTACCCAAAAAGTAGGCGTCATATGGGATTCAGAGAAAGTGGATTCATCTAAAACTGGTACATTTACATATAAAGGTATTGCAGCAGGATATGAAAAACAAGTAACTCTTACTTTAACTATAGTTGCAAAGGCTCAGCAAACGCCTCCTTCAAGTACAGCTCCCATAATAGTCATAGATCCAGGCCATGGAATGGGAAGTGACGTGGGCGCTACGGGGATAAATGGACTTCAAGAAGATGATATTACACTGGCAGTAGGTTTAAAAACAGGTAAAATACTTGAAGAACATGGAATAAATGTAGTATATACAAGGACAACAGATATGAGGTCTACTCCAATGAGTGTTACAGAAAGTCTTCAAAAGCGTTGTGACATATCAAATAACGCCAATGCTAAATATTTTGTATGTATCCATACTAATTCTTTTAATGTTCCTTCAGCTAATGGTACGGAGACTTTATATTACACAGGAAATGAAGAGGGTAGAAAGTTAGCAACATATATACAAAACAGCATTGTAGAAGAAGTAGGAACTTATAATAGAGGCTTAAAAGATGGAAGCTGGCTTTATATTGCGCAAAATACAGTTGCACCGGCAGTATTGACGGAATTAGGTTTTGTAACAAATCCTGAGGATGCTGCAAAATTGAGCAGTGATGAATACAGGGCAAAATTTGCACAAGCTATAGCTGATGGAATACTGAAAGCCCTTGGATACTAATTGAGTTTGAAAATTTTCTTGTAAATAAATTGACAATAAAATTTTCATATAATATAATAGAGAAAAATTCAATAGTAAACATTTTAAAAACTTTGAACAGGAAAAGTATTTGGGTTTATATCATTTACAGAGAGCGGCCAGTGGTGAGAATCCGTAGGGTAACTTAGAGAAAATCACCTGGGAGTTTGAAAATTGAAAAGTATTTAACTATCTGAGTAAATTTTTACGTAATTCTGCGTTATAGAATACCATGTTAGTGTTCCAGGATTATCATAGGTGGTATAGCGAATTTAACTTCGTCCTATTTGGATGAAGTTTTTTTATTGTAAATAATCTAAAAATTAATTTAAATAACAATGCTTTAAATATGAATATAATTGTATGCATTTCAAGTCATGTATAAAACAAAACAAATAGTAAAAAATTAACATTGAAGATGAAAGGAGCTCAATTTATGTATAAAAAGATTGATAATAATAAAAGTTTTGTACAGATGGAAAAAGATATTTTAAAATTGTGGCAGGATAGAAAAGTAGTGGAGAAAAGCTTTAATTCTAACAAGGATGGAGAATATTTTACTTTTTATGACGGGCCTCCAACTGCCAATGGAAAACCTCACATAGGACACGTTCTAACCAGAGTTATAAAAGATCTTATACCTAGATATAAGGTTATGAAAGGATATAAGGTTCTAAGAAAAGCAGGATGGGATACCCACGGTCTTCCTGTTGAGCTGGAAGTTGAAAAAAGTCTTGGAATATCAGGAAAACCACAAATCGAAAAATACGGAGTAGAGGATTTTATAAAAAAGTGTAAAGATAGTGTTTTTACTTATGTAAGTCAATGGAGAAAGATGTCTGACAGAATAGGTTTCTGGGTAGATATGGATGACCCTTATGTAACTTATGACAACCATTATATAGAATCTGAATGGTGGGCTTTGAAACAAATATGGGATAAAAATCTTTTGTATAAGGGACATAAAATAGTACCTTATTGTCCTAGATGCGGCACTGCCCTTTCCTCACATGAAGTTTCACAAGGATATAAGGATGTAAAAGAAACATCTGTATATGTTAAATTTAAAATTAAGAATGAAGATAAATATATTCTTGCATGGACTACAACCCCATGGACATTACCTAATAATATGGCTTTGACAATAAATAAAAGTTATGATTATGTAGAAGTAATCAATGATGGGGAACACTTGATATTAGCAGAAGGACTTCTTGAAAAGTTAGAAGGGGAATATGAAGTTGTAAAGAAATTTAAAGGTGAAGAAATGCTGGGAATAGAGTATGAACCTATGTTTAATTTTACACCTTTTGAGGGGAAAGCCCATTATGTTGTTCACGGTGATTATGTAACCTTGACAGACGGTACTGGAATTGTACATACTGCGCCGGCATTCGGTGAAGATGATAGTATTACATGCATAAAGCACAATATACCTATGATAAATTCTGTAACAACACAAGGGAAATTTAAAGATGAAGTTACCCCATGGAAGGGACTTTTTGTAAAAGATGCAGATCCCAAAATAATAGCATACTTAAAAGAGAAGGACATATTGTATAAGGCAGAGAAATTTACTCACTCCTATCCATTTTGCTGGAGATGTGATACTACACTTCTATACTATCCAAGAGATACCTGGTTCATTAGAATGTCAGCTATGAGGGATAAACTTATTAGAAATACCAATGATACAAATTGGTATCCTGACAATATAAGAACGGGAAGGTTTGGGAAATTTGTTGAAGGGGTAATAGACTGGGGACTCAGCAGAGAAAGATACTGGGGTACACCACTGCCTATATGGGAATGTGAGTGCGGTCATAGAGAATGTATAGGAAGTATTAAAGAATTAAGGGAGAAGGGAATTAATGTACCAGATGATATAGAACTTCATAAACCATATATAGATGGAGTTAAGTTAAAATGTGATAAATGCCACAAAGAAATGGAAAGGGTACCAGAAGTAATTGATTGTTGGTTTGATTCAGGTTCTATGCCTTTTGCACAACATCATTACCCATTTGAAAATAGAGAGCTTTTTGAAAAGAATTTTCCGGCTCAGTTTATATCTGAAGCTGTAGATCAGACCAGAGGATGGTTTTACACTCTTATGGCCATATCCACAGTGTTATTTGACAAAAGTTCCTTTGAAAATTGTCTGGTTTTAGGACACGTATTGGATAAACATGGTCTTAAGATGTCAAAGCACAAGGGAAATGTATTGAGTCCTGAAGTAGTACTGGAAAATGAAGGAGCAGATGCTACCAGATGGTATTTTTATACAGAAAGTGCACCATGGCTTCCATCCAGATTCTATGAAGAAGCAGTTCAAGATAGTCAGAGAAAGTTTTTAGGTACACTTTGGAATGTATATTCCTTTTATGTGCTCTATGCAGATTTAGATAAATTCAATCCTTTAGAATATTCACATTTTGTAAGTGAAAATGTAATGGATAAATGGGTTATTTCAAGGTTGAATTCACTAATAAAAATCACAGAAGGGAACTTGGATAACTATAGAATTACACAGGCTGCAGAAAGTATCGGAAATTTTGTGGATGAACTTTCAAATTGGTATGTAAGAAGAAATAGAACCAGATTCTGGAATGAAGAATTGGCAGAAGATAAAGTAGGAGCTTATGTAACTTTATATAATGTATTGAATAAATTATGTTTGATTGCAGCGCCTTTTGTACCATTTATGACGGAAGAAATTTATCAAAACCTGGTTTTAAGCTTAAACAAGAATGTACCAGAAAGCATACATTTATGTAAATGGCCGGAGTATGATTTAAATCTGGTAGATAGTGATTTAGAAAAAAATATGGAAGAGTGCTATAAAATAGTAAAATTAGGAAGAAGTGCTAGAAATGCAGCTAATATAAAAAACAGGCAGCCTCTATCTGAAATGCTCATAAGTGTAAAAACACTTCCTGGATACTATGGTGACATAATAAAAAGTGAGTTAAATATTAAAAATATAGTTTTTAATGCGGATTTATCGAAATATGTTAATTTTAATATAAAGCCTAATCTTCCTGTATTGGGAAAGAAATATGGAAGGATGATACCTAAAATAAAACAAAGTATATCTTCTATGAATCAAATGGATTTAGCGGGTAAAATAAATAATAATGAAGTGGTAAAAATAAAAATAGATGAAACTGAAATAGAATTGAACTCAGAAAATTTACTTATTACTATGGAAGGATTAGAAGGCTTTGCTTTTGCTGGAGAAGGGAGTACAGGAATAGTTCTAGAAACTACAATTACAGAAGAACTTAAAGAAGAAGGAAATTTAAGGGAAATATTAAGTAAAATACAAAATATGAGAAAAGAAAGTGGATTTGAAGTTGCAGATAAAATAAAGTTATATGTTTCAGATAATGAAAAACTTGAAGAAGTAGTTAAAAAATTTGAAGCTCAAATTAAAAAAGAAACTCTTGCAGTAGAAGTTGCTTATAATGAAAATAGGGAATACAGTGGTTGTAATATTAATGGAGAAAAATTTAATATTGCAGTAGAGGTATTAAAATAATAAATTACCTTGTAATAAAGTAATTTTGTAAGTATAATTATAAAAAATAAATCGGTAGGTGATAAAATGGCCACATCAATTAAAGACGTTGCTAAGGAGGCAGGGGTTTCTATAGCTACAGTTTCTAGAGTACTCAATGATGTAGATGTTGTAAATGAAGAAACTAAAAAGAAGGTTTTAGCAGCTATTAAAAAACTAGGATATAGACCTAATATAGTAGCAAGAAGTCTTAAAACCCAAAAAACGAGAACTATAGGAATAATAATTCCTGATATATCCAATCAATTTTATCCTGAGATTGTAAGAGGAGCTGAGGATGTAGCAAATATATATGATTATAATATAATGCTGTGTAATACTGATTTGGATATGGAAAAGGAAACGGAATATTTAAAAGTTTTAAAGGAAAAAATGTCCGATGGAGTTTTATATATGAGTAATTCTTTGGAAGAAGATATGCTAAATCTTATAAAACAACTTCAGATTCCAATGGTATTAGTAGAAACCACAAATGACAAAGAGGATATTCCTAGTGTAACTATTGATAATGAAAAGGCAGCATATGATGGAGTGACTTATTTAATAAATAAGGGGAACAGAAAAATAGCCTATATAGGCGCTAGTGAAGACATGGCTAATGCAAGTGCAGTAAGGTATAAAGGATATAAAAAAGCCCTTGAGGAGAATAATTTACAAGTTGATAAGAACAGAACTTACTTTAGTAACCTAAAAGCAAAAGATGGGTATGAGGGTATAAATAAAATATTAGATAGGGTAGATGTAGATGCCATATTTTGCAGTAGTGATGAAATTGCCATGGGAGCTATAAATGCGCTAAGAGATAGAGGAATCAAAGTACCTGAAGATGTAGATGTCATGGGATTTGACAAT
The DNA here is from genome assembly GCF_000016505.1 of Clostridium kluyveri DSM 555. NCBI lineage: Bacteria > Bacillati > Bacillota > Clostridia > Eubacteriales > Clostridiaceae > Clostridium > Clostridium kluyveri. The sequence continues at coordinate 3,801,723 of NC_009706.1, read as the reverse complement.
ATATATTCAGCATCTATATTTTATCCTAAATTGACTACTGTAGCTCAACCTATTTATGATATGGGCTCTGTAGGTATGAGAATGCTTATAAAATTAATAAACAATCAGAAAATGGATAATACAAATTATGTATTACCTCATCAACTAATTGAAAGAGACTCTTGTAAAAAATAATATACAGAATTAAGTGTAGTTGGTTCTGATAAGCTTATTATTAACACTGTTTATAGAAAATTAATACAAAAATTCCGGGATATAATATATAATAGAGTATAAATAAAATACATATTTTTCGTGGGAAAGGAACGTATGATGATAGAAAGAATAATTGATGTAGTTATTTTTGTCCTGGACAAAACAGGTTATGCAGGTACATTCATAGCTATGGCCTTGGAGAGTGCTTGCATACCTATCCCAAGTGAAGCTATATTGCCTTTTGGGGGATATTTAAGCTTTACAGGAAGATTAAATTTAACCCTTGTTATAATTTTTGGAACGCTTGGAGGAACAGCAGGCTCTATAGGGGCATATTATATTGGTAAAATAGGTGGAAGACCCTTAGTTGAAAAATATGCTGATAAGCTTAGATTATCTAAATCCCATATTGAAAAAAGTGATTATTATTTTAATAAATATGGAGAAAAAATAGTATTTTATTCTAGGCTCTTACCTATAATCAGAACATTTATTTCTCTTCCGGCAGGCATAAGTAAAATGGATGTTAAAAAATTTACCATATATACCTTATTAGGATCCGCTATATGGAGTGTACTTTTAGGATATGCTGGTTATAAAATGGGAGAAAATTGGACTATTATACGTGAATGGTTCCATTTTGCAGATATAGCTTTAGTAATTTTAATAATTGCATTTATTCTTTATAAGTTGATATCTAAAAAGGTACAGACAGAAAATTCATAGGCATGTATAAATGTCATTTGATTTAAAAATATTAATATACCTTGAAAGACCAGCAAATTAATTTGCTGGTCTTTCAAGGTAACATATGAATAAGGCATGAAATTTGTATTCAAGGCTTTCTTATCTCTTTCTATAAGGTCGTCCTCCTTTAGCATTGCATCTTTTTGACTTGTTCATCACAGTATTTCTACGTACCCTTCTTTTCCATTTATCCTTATTCTCTGTCCATCTTTAATTAATTTTGTAGCATTCTCAACGCTTACCACTGCAGGTAGGCCATATTCCCTTGCAACAACGGCCCCATGGGTCATCATTCCGCCTACTTCGGTAACTAAGCCCTTAATCGATACAAATAACGGAGTCCAACTAGGATCAGTGAATGTTGTGACTAAAATATCTCCTTCTTCTATATTGGCATCCTCTATTTTTAAAACAACCCTTGCACGCCCCTCAACAACACCTGAGGAAACGGGCACTCCTGCTAATGCTCCCTGAGGTATGCTGTGGGTATCATATCTACCAGATATAATTTCTCCTTCAGATGTTATCACACGAGGAGGTGTAAGCTTTTCAAAGATTTCATATTCTTCTTTTCTCTTAGTTATGATATTGTAATCCAGTCTATTTGTTTTAACGACATTTCTAAGTTCATCGAAAGTCAGGTAATATATATCTTCTCTATGACCTATTATGCCATTATAAACTAAAATATCAGCTTCTTTTACCAATGCCTGTTTGATAATCCAATCAAACCATATGAGGACATATTTGTTGAATTCGCGGTAACCGGCATAGTTCCGTAAAACACTGATTGCTTTCTTTGCCTTCTTGGCTTTTCTTTTTCCGCCGGGCAATTTCTCAAGTCTACTTAGAATTTCCTGCTCATTCTGCTTTGCTTCCTTTATTCCCTGTTCAAACTTAGTACTGTGTGCATTTGGTCCAAAAGCATTGATATTACTTAGAATAGCAGGAACAAGTATGGTTGGCCTTTCATTCCATCGGGCTCTTGTTATATCAATTTCCGCTGAACAACGCATACCATATTTCTTGAGATATGCTTTAATTGAATTAGTAACAGCTACGCCACCTTCCAGTTTACCTAAATCTTCAAAAAAAGTAGCTTCCTTCGGCTGCTGAAAATATTCAATTACTTGCGGATACTGCCTGGCAACATCTGCTACATCTAAAAGCTCAAGCCCCATTTCAGATGTAACATTATTAGATACAGATTGAGCAAGGATATAAGCTACATTTTTTTTACCAAGCCATTTTTGAATATTCTTGTTTATCCAATAAGAGGCATAGGTCCCCGCAAAAACAACTCCATAGCTTTCAAAAATAGTATCCATTATTTGCTTCATACTCTTTAGAATAAAATCAAACAGTTTATCTCCTGAAACTTTAGTAATATTTTGCTCCAGTTCTAGCATCAGATCCTTATTATTATTCATTAGTCTTTCCACTATAGCTGGGTCGTTTGCCCTATAGTCTTTTATGGTAAGGTTTAACCATTTCAGCCACATTGATTTTGAAGGCATGACTGTCTTTCCCTTATACAGAGTTTTCATAAAATCCTTTCGTTTCGTCAGGTTAATAATAGCACTCTTCATTAGAACATCCACCGTATCAAGACCTTTTATAAATGTCATCCTGCCAAAGGGTGAAGAAATCTCACGGGATACATCTATATAAAGTCTTCCACCCATCTCACTCATGACACCGCTGATCATTTGTTTGAATAAAGTCTGGAAAAGAGACATTCCTAGTGGCCTCATGGCTTCGGTCATCATCTGACGGTGTCCAAATGAGATATATACATGATTCTTCCCATCCTTAGTTTCTGGAGGTATAGGATATAATGTAGTGATAGGACGACTTTGAACAATATAGAATTTATCTTCATAAAAGCACCATTCTATATCTTGTGGACATCCAAAGTATGCCTCAATCTTTCTACCCATACTCTCTAGTTGTAAAATCTGATCATTTGAAAGTGTTTGATTATTTTGCTGTGCAGTTTCAATCTCTTGCTCCTTTGTGCCGCCTGTCTTTAGTGCATATATGGCTAATTTCTTGGTGGATATCTTTTTATCTAGTATCCTGCCTTGTCGCACTTTATAGATATCTGGATTTACTATGCCGGATACAAGGGCTTCCCCAAGCCCAAAACTTGCATCGATGGATACAACCTTTCTGTTGGAGGTAACAGGATCTGCAGTAAACATTATTCCTGAAGTCTGTGGAAAAACCATCTTCTGTATTACTACAGATAGATAGATTTTGCGGTGGTCAAAATCATTTTGTATACGATAGATTACTGCTCTGTCCGTGTAAAGTGATGCCCAGCACTTTTTGATATATTTCAGTATGTTATCTTTGCCCATAATATTCAGATAGGTATCCTGCTGACCTGCAAAGGAAGCTAGAGGCAAATCCTCTGCTGTGGCACTTGAACGTATGGCATAGGCATTTTTCTCCCCAAGCTTTAAAACATATTGTGATATCTCTTTTACAATATCCTTTGAAATGTCCATACCTTCTATAACTCCGCGAATTTTTTTGCTGAGCTGGCCGATTTTTCCTCTGTCATCTACCTTTAAAAGGGATAATTTATCAATTAATACATTAAATTCGGGATTGCTGTCAACGATTCTTTTATATGCTTCAGTAGTTATGCAAAAACCATCTGGAACGGATATTTCCTTAATTCTGGACAATTCCCCAAGATTGGCACCTTTGCCTCCTACTACCGGAAGCTTTGATTTATCAATTTCTTGAAAAGCTAACACATATGAACTCATACATATTCCTCCTTATAAAAATTGTTTCTAAGTAAATCCATGCATTCCTCAAATTCTTTGAAAAAGCCTTCATAATCAATCTCTATCTTACTTGATAATTGATTCATATACCCATCAGTAAGCCAGAGAAGCATTTTCATAACCAGCTTTGGATCAATACCTTCTTTAAATTTTGAACAGTCCATACCATCAAAAGCAATTTTGTTTCTGAAACCTTCTCCTTTCGCTAAAATGCTTCTTATGTCTTCTTTTACTTCCTCATCATTTTCAAAATACATACTTGTTAAAAAGGCCGGAATTGCATTATGTTTTCTCATAATCGCAATTTCAATATTAGATGAAAGTTTAATTCTTTCAAAGAAATCAGTAATGGTATAATCAAATTTTTCATTAACTTCCTTCGTAATAATATTGCCGCATAGCTCAATTAAATAAAGATATAAGGATTTTTTTGTACCGAAGTAATGGAATACCATTGCTTTTGAAATTCTCGCAGCAGTGGCAATATCGCTTACGGAGGTTTTCTTATAACCATTGGCAGCAAAAGATCTAAGTGCAGCATCTATAATTGTCTTTTGTTTTTTTACAGGCAAATTTAAAAAATTTTTCACAAAAGTCACCTCTCAAAATCTATCAACCGAATCGGTTTATAATGATATAAGTATATTACTATAAATTGATTTGGTCAATAGAACTTTTACTAATAATTTTAATCATTATGTTCTATTTAATAAATATCCTAATTCTTTTTCTATATTTAGACATTATAAAAAAATATTGTCGCAGATATCTGAATTTTGTTTAACGAAATTTTTGAAATTTTTTCTAATTGATGGTATAATTTAACATAAAAGTAAATATAATTATTGGTTGCCATTATAGGAGGGGAATTATGAATTATAGGGATAAGGTAAAAAGGATATTTTATTACTTGTTAAATTTAAAGGAACTGAATCAAAAATGCGTAAAAAATATTTATGATTGTGATAAGTTATACTGGGAAGAAGAATTTTGCCACACACCTAACAGTGAATCTTGGGTAGAAGTAAATAAGGATAATAATAAGCTATACAGAGAATTTTTTAACTTATATCAAGAAAATGAAAAAAATGGAGAGAATTTTGAGATAGTTTTCGGGCACGGATTAATAGTATGGAAGCTAGAAAACGATAAAATTATTTATCCAATTTTAACAACTAGGATGAAAATAGAGTTTAATAAGGTAAAAGGAAGTTTTATGCTAATTCCTTCTGGCAAAACGGCTTTGGAAACTTTTCTATTTGAAGATTTAAAACAATGTGATGTAGCTAATATTTTTAAGTTGGAGGATAAAGTAAACGAGAGTAATTTAGATCCTAGGAACATGATAGAAATTGAGGATATATTCTTAGAGTTACTTTCTAATATAGATACTAGGGGAGTGGTTAATAAAAGTAAATTTTTAAGGAAAAAAATTAATTTTGAAGAATTTCCGGTTATCTATAACACTTCTGTTATTTTAGCAAGAAAAAATAGTATGAAGTTATGGGAAGTGGAAATTAATAATATAATAAAAGGAATAGATAGCGGATATAAAATACCTGAGACTATTAAAGCTTTAGTAGATGAAAAAGATATAGATTATAGTGAAGAAGATATAAATCAATGGAGAAATGTGGGACAAGATTTACTTTTTCCATTGCCAGCAAACTCAGATCAAAAAGAAATAATAAAACGTATATCTGAAAATTATGGGATAGTTGTACAAGGTCCTCCAGGTACTGGCAAAAGTCATACTATAATAAATTTAATATGTCATCTTCTTGCCTATGGGAAAAGGGTATTGGTAACAAGTCAGACAAGCAGAGCGCTTAAGGTATTAACAGAGAAAATACCGGATGAAATAAAGCCATTATGTATAAGCATATTGGGGAATGATGCTAACTCTTTAAATGATCTCAATGAATCTGTAAGGAAAATAGCAGATAATTTATCAGAGGATCCTGAAGTGATGTATGATGATATCAAACTATTAGAACGAAAGTTGAATCATTGCAGAAAGAATCAGCAGATTTTGTACGAAAAGCTTAAACAGGTAGAGAAGTTAGAAAACTATAGTGTGAATTATAAGGGAAAAAATTATAATACTATGTATATGGCAAAATGGGTGAAAGATAATAAGGACAAGTATAGTTGGATAGATGACAAAGTGGATATTAATGAAAATATACCTATTTCAGAAAAAGAGTTTGAACTATTAATTTATTTGTTAAGAGAATTGGATAAGACTGAAAAATGTCGTTTCGATAGTATAAAGAATATAGTAACCAGGCTACCTGATGAGGAGGAGTTTTGTGAAAGAGTAGAAGAATACAAGCAATTGGCTATGGAATATGAAAAATGCGTTAAAACAGTAGAAGGATGGCACATACCTTATAACGATAGATGTGATTACGATAAACTATTAAAGTTAATTGAGGAGTGTAAAAATAGAATTTCATATTTTGAAGAGGGCATGTGGGGAAACATGATGTATAATTATTACAGCAGCAATATAACAAGAGAAACACTTAAGGATTTATTATATAAAAGTAATAACTATATATTAATGCTTGGCAGGATCAGGAATCAACTGAGAAATCATAAGGTGGAAATTCCTAAAGATATTAATATGGACAAGTTCATAGACAAGTTTAATGCATTGTATAATTCTTTAAATGATAGTGGAAAAATAAGTAAATTTTTCATTATGCTTCATTCAGAATATAATTATATATTAGATAATTGTAAAGTAGATGGTAAGCCTTTAAAGACTATGAATCAAGCTATGACAGTTAAGCTTTATACACAGCAGGAACAAATATTCAAAGAATTAAAAGTTATTTGGAATAACACTATAAAAGATTATGGTGGAAAAATAATAAGTACTAACCTAAAAGAAACTGATCTTATTTCCATTGAAAAGAATTTAGAATATTTGAATGAAATTGTAAATTGGAATACAAAATATAAAAAGCGCATTATGGAAAGTTTTGGAAGAATATCGGTTCCTCCATATATCAATTGGTATAAAAAAGAAACTTATGAATATTTAATTAAATGTGTAAAAGCTATAAAAAATATAAATAAATATAATCAAGCTAAAGCATATATAGAAGTTTTCAAAAAAACAATAAGTAATTCAGAAAGGCTGAAAGGTCTTCATAAGGCTATAGAAGAGTTGAATACGGATAAAATTAAACAAACATTGGGAAGATTGAAGGAAATGAGTGCTATAAAGAATAAATCTTCTAAAATAGATGAATTATTAGGTAGAATCAGTAAAGTATGTCCTAATACTGCTGAAAATATAATGGAAAATTGGAATTTGTCAGGAGAAAAATTTAAGAATTGGGAACAAGCATGGAGATGGACTCAATGGAACAATTTTTTAAATGATATGTATAGTTTAAGTCCAGAAGCTTTAGAAGAAAGTATAGAAGAGGAAAAAAATAAAGAAAAGATAATAATAAAGGATATAGTTTCGAAAAAAACTTGGTATAATGAAATACGTCAAACTACTGAAAATCAAAAAAGAAGTTTATTCTCATGGCTTCAGGCAGTAAAGAGAATTGGCAAGGGTAGAGGTAAAATGGTACCTGAATACAGGAAAATAGCTCAAAATGAAATGGAGAAGTGTAAAGAAGTAATTCCAGTATGGATTATGCCTCTAAATAGAATCATTGAAAATATAAAGTTATCTAAAAATATGTTTGATGTAATAATATTTGATGAAAGCAGTCAAAGTGATATATTTTCATTATGTGCACTCATGAGGGCTAAAAGGGCAGTAATAGTAGGAGATGACAAACAAATAAGTCCAGAAACCGTTGGAATTGACCAAAGTAACATATATAATTTGATAGATAAATATCTAAAAGATATACCTCAAAAAGAATGGTTTGATCTTCAAACGAGTCTTTATGATACAGCTCTTAGGGTATTTCCAAGTAGATTAATGTTAAAAGAGCATTTTAGGTGTATTCCTGAAATAATAAATTTTAGCAATGATTTAAGCTATTCGGGAGAGATAATACCTTTGAGATATCCTAAAGCATATGAGAAATTTTATCCTCCTATAAATACCATTAAAGTTAAAGATGGAATGAGAGATCCTGCTAAGCCTATTAATGTAAAAGAAGCAAAATGTCTGGTAGAGAAGGTTGTAGCTTGTTGTAATGACATAAAATATTCTAATATGACTATGGGGGTTATATCTTTACTTGGAGAAGCTCAAGGACATTTAATAGAAGGTATGCTTAGGGAAAAGATAGGTGCAGAAGAAATGATAAAAAGAAGGCTCATATGTGGGGATGCCTATTCTTTTCAAGGAGATGAAAGGGATATAATGTTCTTGTCTATGGTAATTTCAAATGATGTGAAATTTGCTCCTCTTATGAGAGAAAATGATATTAGAAGATTTAATGTAGCAGCTAGCAGAGCCAGAAATCAAATGTGGCTATTTTATTCTATAGAATTAGAAGATTTAAATGTAGAGTGTGCACGTTATTGTCTTTTAAACTATTGTTTAAATTATGATAAATATTATGTGAATGATAAGAATGTAGACTATATATTCCAGTCTAGGTTCCAAAAGGATATCTATAATATTATAAAAAATAAGGGGTATAATGTAATTCCAGAGGTAAAAATAGGTAAATATAAAGTGGATTTTATAGTAGAAGGATCTAGAAATAGGGTAGCTATTATATGTGATGGGGATATGTATTCAGAGAAGTATAATTGGAAAGAAAATGTAGAGAGACAATTAGATTTAGAAAGGGTGGGTTGGATATTTTATAGGATAAGAGGAAGTGAGTTTTATTATGACCCAGAAAGGGTTATGAATAAATTATGGGAAAAATTAAGAGATATAGGAATAGAACAGTATAAAATAGAAGAAATTGATGCCAAAAATCTCAGAGTAGTGTAGTTATTTTTAAAGATTATGGTTTTGTATTGTATTATTAAAATAAGTATAAAGCTAATTATAAGGTGAAAAGTGTTTCAAAAGTGATTTTGAAATGCTTTTTTCTATTTTATATACTTTTAGCATTTAAACACTATATTACATTTCACACTTACAATAACCTATACATATTATAAAGCATAGCAAGCATTTTTGGAGTGAAGTTATTGTTATATGCGCTAATTCTTGCGGGTGGTAAAGGAACAAGATTATTTCCATTATCAAGGGCTAAAAATCCTAAACAATTTCTAAAAATTATAAATAATAAAAGTTTTTTAAGAAATACGGTAGATAGAATTAAGCCTTTGGTCAATGAAGAAAATATATATGTAATTACTAATAAAGAATATATAGATAAAGTTCAAGAAGAACTTCCGGATATAAACGAAGGAAATATATTTGCAGAACCAGAGAATAAGGAGACTGCTACATGTATAGGATTTTCGGCAGTAAAATTGTTAAAAAAAGATCCTTCTGCTACTATGATAATTTTACCATCGGATCATTATATAGAAAATGAGAAATTATTTATAGATACTATTTTTCAAGCCGTAGAAATAGCAGAAAGAAGAAAAGGTCTTGTAACTATGGGAATTAAACCTTCAAGACCTGAAACGGGGTATGGCTATATAAATATGGGAGAAAGAATAAATGCTAGGATTGCTACTTTTAAAGTAGAAAGATTTCTAGAAAAGCCTAATTTAGAAGTTGCCAAAGACTTGATATTTAAAGGCACTTATCTATGGAATAGTGGTATATTTGTGTGGAGAGCAGATGTATTCTTGAGAGAAATGCAAAAATATCTCCCTAAAATGTATAAGTGTATGCTTTCAATATATAAAAATTTGGACACAGAACAAGAAGAAAAAATAATAAAAGAACAATATAATTCCATAGACGGAATATCTGTAGATTTTGGAGTAATGCAAAAAACTAGAAAGGCTTATGTAATTAAATGTGAGTTCTTATGGGATGATATAGGAACTTTTAATGCTTTAGGAAGATTTCTGAAAGACTTTGATGGTAATAATGTAAAGGGTAATGCAGTATTGGAAGCTAGTGAGAGTTGTACTGTGTACGGGGAAGATAAGCTTATTATAGTATTTGGAGTAAAAGATTTAATAGTAGTAGATTGCAAGGATGTACTTTTAATTATGGATAAAAATAAAGATCAAGAAATAAAATATCTAGTGGATATTTTAAAAAAGAAAAATAATCTAAAAAAGTACTTATAAAAAATTGAGATATATATTCCAAATTTTATCAATAAATATGTTTATACAAATGTAAGCATACTCTTATTATCTTTTTTAAATGATTTAATTAAATCCAATTTATTCTTTCTGGTCATTTTTTTTATAATGTATTCTCTATGTAGAGCTTCTTTTTTGGAGTTGTATTTCTCAAAATATATAAGTTGTACAGGGAGCCTGCCCTTAGTGTATTTGGCTCCTTTTTTGTTGTTATGAGCTTGTACCCTTTTTTCTAAATTATTAGTATAGCCTGTATATAATGTTTTATCACTACATTTTACTATATAAACGTAATCCATATATAATCCACTTTCTCAAATTCATTTTACAGATACGTAAAAGTTATTTTCTATATAAAATCTCCAGAGGTAATCTGCTGCATCTCCTGCATAGTCCACACCTATTCTTTTTGCACTTTTTATTTTGAAGTCTTTAAAATTATCATCTTCAATGTAGAGATTACTATTGCAAAGATCTTTTTGATTTTGATTCTTATCTATGAGTAATGCCTTGCATAATTTGCCCGGACCGTTGGTCAAGTTTTTTATTTCGTTCTTATTTAAATGGGCGAATTTCTTTTTATATCTGTTAAGAGATATATCGTCTATATGATGAACAGGTTCTATGGCTCTTACAAGTACTGCTTCTGGGATATCTTCATCTTCAGTTACAACATTAAAACAATGATACATACCATATATCATAAATACATATGAAAATCCACAGGGACCATACATTACTTCTGTCCTTTTTGTTCTCTTATTCATGTAAGAATGAGCAGCTTTATCCATAATTCCCTTATAAGCTTCTGTTTCAACTATTCTGCCGGATAATTTCTTACCATTTATTTCATGAACCAATATTTTTCCCAAAAGATTTTTGGCAATTGATAAAGTATCTTTACTGTAAAAGTTTCGCTGTAATCTTTTCAACAATAACACAATCCTTTAATATTTAAACTTAATAATAATTATATATGAATAAGATATTTTGTCAAACTTCAGGAATAACTGAGCATGTTGTTAATGTGCAGATTAATAACCATTTTATAGAATAAAAATTAATTTATTGAATATATATCAAATAGCAGAGAAATACTAAATGGAAATAGTTTTACAAAATAATTGGGAGGAATAGCATATGAAAACCACTGAAATCCTGGAAAAAACGGTTAAAGATGCTTTGGTTAAAACTGGTATAGAATTGCTTAATAAAAATCCTGAAGAAAATATTTACAGACTATTTGCTCTTATAAAAAAAGCCATAAGAAAAGATGAAGACAATTTAACTAAAATTGAGGAGGTAGAAAAATTATATAAAACTAATCCTAAAGTTCATGAACTTGTCATAAATATTATTAAAGATTCAAACAGAAAATGTAAAAACAAATTTTTTGCAAATTTTTTTGGAAATGCAGTATGGTATGGAATGCCAAAAAGAAAAAAAATTTTAAATGAAAGAAATGTAAAAATACCTTTTACTATTCTTATAAGTCCATCTATGAGGTGTAATTTGAAATGCAGGGGATGTTATGCTGCAAGTTACAGTAAGAATGATGATATTCCAGAAAAAGAAGTAGATAGAATTATCAAAGAAGCTAGAGATCTTGGAATCTATTTTTTTGTAATCCTTGGAGGAGAACCTTTTATAAATGATTATATGATGAACATATATAAAAAATATAGTGACTGTATGTTTGTACCCTTTTCAAATGGTACACTTTTTAATGAGAAGTTAGCAGATAAAATAAAAGAACTTGGAAATGTTCTTCCTATGTTTTCTGTTGAAGGGTTTGAAGAGGAAACTGATAGGAGGAGAGGAAAAGGTGTATTTAATTTAGTTATGAATGCTATGAAGCTCTTAAAAGATAGAGGAGTTTTATTTGGGATATCTACTGCTGTTAGTAGATATAATATAAATAAGGTTACATCAGATGAGTTTATAGATATGCTTATAGAAAAAGGAGCAAAGATGGGATGGTATTTTATATTTATGCCAGTGGGTAAAGAGCCTGATGTAAATTTAATGCTTACTCCAGAGCAAAGAATATATCTAGGCGAGAGAATAAGAGAAATGAGAAACACAAAGCCGTATTTTGTTATAGACTTTTTTAACGATGCACCATATGTAGGAGGGTGTATTGCAGGAAAGTATTATTGCCATATAAATTCTAAAGAAGATGTAGAGCCTTGTATATTTGCTCATTTTTCAGTGGACAATTTAAAAGGAAAAAAACTTGAGGATGTGTTTAATTCAAACTTTTTTAGAGAAATTAGGCATAGACAGCCTTATAATTCTAATTTGTTATTGCCTTGCATGATGATTGATAATACAGATGAAATTAGAAGTATTGCAGAAAAAACAGGGGCAAGGCCCACAGATGAAGGAGCAGAGATGATGCTTCAAGATTTAGAATTTCAAAAAAAACTTGATAAAATATCGCAGGAATTTAAGCCTTATGCACAAAAAGCATGGGAAGAGAGTTTTAAATCCAAAGGTAATTATGATATGTCTAAAGGTTAAATATTATATTTAGGTATATATTCCAAATAACGTATTGAAAGATAAAATTATATTTGTTAGTATAAAACATATATATTAAGTTACAAGTAATAGGAGAACTCTTATGAAAATATATAGAAAAATAGTATTGTTTTTAATACTGGTAATTATTATAATATTAGCATTTTTTTATAGTCAAAGAAAAAATGGAGAAACAAATAAAGAAATATTAAAAGGAAAGATTGAGATTATTACTGATGAAATTCATAGGCCGCAGTTGAAATTAGCTGCAGATAGATTTAAGTTGTTACATGAGAAGGTTAACGTAGATATTAAAGTATTAAAAGATGTGGATAATAATGTTAAATCTATACTAAATAATTCTCAATATGATGCAGATATAATAACTGTAGATGATAGTTATGTAAAATATGTGCTCTCTGAAAATTCGGGCAAATTTTTAGAAGTTACAAATCTGATTAATCCCTATAAGAGTACACTTTTAAGTAATAAAATTAATAACAATAGTATAAAAGGAAAAGTGTATGCAGTTCCTTGGGATACTTATCCTAGAGTTCTGATATATAGAAAAGATATATTTTTAAGTCAAGGGATAGATGCAGAAGCTATAAAAACCTGGAGTGATTATATAGAGGCAGGTAGAAAAATAAATAAAAATACAGGAAAAGTATTTGTAGCTAATACTTTAGATGATACTAGTGATATATATTTATTACTTGCCAATCAATTAGGGACTAGCTATTTTAATAAAAAAGGAGAATTAGATTTTCAATCTTCAAATTGGAATAGATTAGTAGAGATACCTAACATTTTATATAAAGAAGGGTTAATTAAAGATTTTAATTCTGAAAGTGAACTTATAGCTAAAGCACAAGCAAATGAAATAGTGTCATTTATAGGAAATCCTGTTTGCATCACAGATTTAATGAAATATTCCGAGGGTTCAGGCAAGTGGGCAATAATGAAATTACCAGCTTTTGAATCCGGTGGAAATAGGGATGTGTCTCTAGGAGGAGTAAATTTGCTTATAAACAAAAGCACATCATCAGCTAATCTAATGCAGGAATTTGTAAAATTTACGCTTATGGATGATAAACTGCAAATGGATTTGTTAAACTATTATGGTAGATTTCCAGTAAATATGAATGTATATAACTTTGTAGATTTTAATAAAAATGTTTCCTATTTTAATAGTGAGGTATGGAATTTATTTGCCGTCATAGAAACAGGATCTCTTAGTATAAATTATACTAAAGACTTTCCAAAAGTAAGGGAAATAACAGAGAATACCCTAACTAGTTATAACATAAAAATTCAGGATTTTAAAACTATAGTTGAGAATATAGAGAATTCTTTAAAGCATAAATAAAACTTATTCAAAAGGGAATAGAAGATGTGTTAGCAGAGTGGATGACATCCTCTGGATAAAATTATTTTAAAATAAATATCATAAAACGTTTACAAAATTTTAAATTTAAGCTATAATGTATATAGGGATTAATCATATAGGGAATTTTAACATATAAGCAAAGCCTTTTAACTAGGAGCGTAAATAGTTAAAAGGTTTTTGCTTATATTAGTTAGTTATAGATTTTAGATAAGTTTTTTACCTGTTTAAAACTTTTTTGTAAACCTCAATGGTTTCTTCAGAAGTTTTTTCCCAAGAAAATTTATCTGCTTGTCTTAAGGCCTTTGAGGTTAAATCTTTTCTTATATTAATGTCATTAATCAAAGCTTCTATGGAATACATAAAGTTTTCCATATCAAAGGGATTTATAAGAATTCCACCATCTCCTACTACTTCTGGAATAGATGAAATATTGGAAGCTATTACAGGAGTACCGCAGCTCATAGCTTCTAGGGGAGGAAGTCCAAAACCTTCATATAAAGATGGATATATGAATATATCACAGGCATTGTAAAAAATAGGCATCATTTTTTCTTCTATGAATCCTGTAAATTTAATATTTTTATCTATGTTCAAATCTATACTTAGATTCTTTAATATATCAGAATCATCTTTATTGGAGCCTACAATTACTAAATCATAATTTCTATCTAGTTTTTTATGAATTTTAGAAAAGGCAGTAATTAATGAGTATACATTCTTTCTTGGGCTAAAACCTCCTATATAGAGGATAAATGGATTCTCTATGTTATAATTAAGGTGTATTTTATATTTACACTTATCTTTATCTAGGGGTTTGTATTTTTTATCTGCAGCTAAAGGAGTTACAAATATTTTATCTTCATTTATAGGAAAAAATTTTAAAATATCTTTTTTTGAACAATTAGAAACAGTTATTATCCCATCAACTGAATTGATAATTTTAGGCATTTCCTTCAAAAATTTTGATAAATATCCTTTTCCCACTGTTTCAGGAAGTATATAAGGTATCAAGTCATGGATGGTGACTACTTTTTTGCATCCTATATTTTCGGATATGCCAATACCGTTTTGAGGAATATGGTATATATCTACGTTTTCTTTTCTTAAATTTACTGGAAAGTAGTATTGCTCAAAAAACCTATGCTGCCTTTTAGAGGCCATTATTATCTTAGTATTTTCTTGCTGTAATTTATTATAATTACTACCTGACCAGTATATGTGATAAAAATTTTCTTTGTGATTTTTTATTATATATTTTAATATTTTACTGGTATAAGTTCCTATACCGGTACCATTATACCAGTTAGCTCCCCTTGCGTCTATGGCAATTTTCATTATTCATACCTCCACATTCCAGTAACTTTAAAGTAATTGAGATCATTATATTACATATTATTAACATTACTATAAAAAGGTGACCATAACTTTCAGATTAAGATTCAAGTAAACTTCTTTTATCACATACATATACGATTAGTCATATACTACATATATAATAATTTTTGGAGGAAAAGCTTTTGGATATATTAAAAGTTCGAGAGTATGTTGAAGATGCTTACGATCTCCATATTGAGTTTATAGAAAAAATAAAAAGTATATATAGAATCCATACCAACTGTAATGAATACTGTTTAAAGGTAATAAATTATGATTATGGGCATTTCTTATTTATAATTTCTGCTATAAAGCATCTCCAAAATAAAAGATTCAGAAGTATACCTAAAATAATTAAGACTAAAGATGAAAAAGATTATATAAAAATGGAAAATTCTTATGCCTATTTGTGTGAATGGATTATCTGTAGAGAGTGTAATTATGATAATCCTTTAGATATTTTAGTAGCCACCTCCAAACTAGGAGAATTACACAAAAAGAGTTATAATTTTCAGGTTACCAAAGATATGAATCCAAGAATAGGATGGTTTAAATGGATAGATACCTTTAAGCATCGTCAAGAGGAAATGATAAACTTTAGAAAAATAATACTGGAAAAAGAATCCAAATCAGAATTTGATACATTATATTTAAACCATATTGATAGAGAAATCGAATTAGCAGAAAAATCCATAGATCATTTAAAAAAAAGCAACTATATGGAGAATATGAAAAAAGAAATAAAAAATATGGGATTCTGTCACCATGATTATGCAAATCACAATATTTTAATAGATGCTAAAGGAGAAGTTAATATAATAGATTTTGATTATTGTATATTAGATACTCATCTGCATGATCTATCAAGTTTGCTCTTGAGGAGAATGAAAAATGGAAAATGGAATATGAATAATGCAATTTTCATTATTGACACCTATAGTTCCATAAATGATGTAAAAGAAGAAGATATACCTATTATGGCTGCTTTTATAGAATTCCCTCAAGATTTTTGGCAGCTTGGAATACAGTATTACATGGAAGAGCAGCCTTGGGGAAAAGATTTTTTTATGAAAAAATTAAAGAAGATATTTAAGGATAAAGAAGAAAAATTAGAGTTCATAGATGAATTTAGAAATTGGAAATACAATTAAAAGGTTTAAGGGGGAATCACTTATGTCACATAAAAAATCTCGTCGTAAAAATGAAGAAGAAACTGAAAATAAAGATTTAGGCTATTATGATAATAAAGTAGAAAGTCTTAAGAAAACTGTTAAACATTTAGAAAAAATTAATAAAAGAAAAAAAGAAGTCATGAAACTTGAAAAAAAGAGAAGACATATGTTAAAGGAAATGAATAAGAAACACAGATGAAATAGTGACATTATAAGGGTGAGGTGGTTTAAAGGTGTATGGTGACAATGTTGAACTGTGTTTTATAGAATATTTAAAATCAAAAGGAATATATGTGGTAAAGCAATTCAATAGGGATTTAAAACAAGAATCCTTAACTTTAAATAGAATAAAGGAGCAAATATCTATAATAAGTGAATTTCATAAGAGAACTTTAGGTTATACAGGAGTTATGAACAAGCGTCTAGATAACAATATAGGAAGAGTAGTAGAACGGTATAAGATATATATAAGGAAATTAAAAAAGTATTTAGAACAGATATCCAGTTATAAAAACAAAAGTAATTTTGAAGAAAAACTAAATGAAGTGGGAGAAGGGTATTTAATTAGGGCAGAGAGGTGTATGGAAAATGTATACAAAAACAATTATATAGATTTGATACTTAGAAGTATGAGTAGGGTGGAAATGTGTCTGACAGATATTTACTTTGATAATTTAAGGAAAGCAAAAGATATACAAGTAATAAATATAAAAAATTGCTGCTATAATATGGTTGAAATGGATTTAGTGTATTTTCTGAACAAGATAAAAAGAAAAGGTATAGATATAAATTTTAGTGAACTTATAAAAAGTTTTTGTATTGAGGAATCTTTAGATGATAATAGCTTGCAATTTATATTATCTATAATATCTTATCCTTATCAATTCATGAAATGCTGCAATAGATATAGATATAATACGAAAAACTGGACAGAAGATGAATATTTACTTAGATTAGATAAATCCATCAATGAGGATGGAGAAAGTTTAATTTAAATAATAGTTAATAGGAGGCTTTTAGATTGATAGATAGATATAGTGAAAAAAAATATTTAACTGGATACGATCTATGTGTAGAACTTTTTGATAGATTTGATTTAAAAGTATATGATGTCATACCTATTAGAAAAGTGTATATGGTTTCTTCAGATAAGGGCAAGAAAATATTTAAGAAATTAGAGTATACTTTAGATGAGTTGAATTTTATAAATGAACTTTTAACTTATGTAAGAAGCAAATTTCCAAGAGTAGTTAACTTCGTAGAAAATAAAGAAGGAGATATATATACTATATGGAACGGAGACATGTATTGTATAATGGATGTAGTTTATGGGAGAGAATGTAATTTTAGTAATCCTATAGATTTGAGTATTGCAGCTGAGGGACTTGGAGAATTTCATCTTGCATCTGAAGGCTTCAAAACAAATATAAAAAATAAGTATAATAATGGAAAACTTATTGATATTTTTAATCGAAGAATTCAAGAAATAGAATTTTTCCAAAATATAGCTAATATACATGAAAAGAAAACGGAATTTGATGAAATATTTATAAAAAATTCTAGCTATTATATAGAACAAATAAAAAAAAGTGAAAGTATGCTTGAAGAATCTTATTATTATAAGTTATGTAGTGAGGAGGACAAAATAGTAGTATGTCATCATGATTTGGCTTACCATAACATATTAATAAATAATAATGAAGCTTATTTTGTAGATTTTGATTATGCTATTATAGATCTCAAAGTACATGATTTATGTAATTTTATAAATAAAGTCGTTAAAAATTTTGCTTTCGATATAGAAAAGGCAAAGCTGATAATAGATAATTATTGTAATAAGAACACATTGAGCAATAGGGAATTAGAAGTATTATATGCTATGTTAAATTTCCCTAACGATTTTTATACTATATCCAGAGACTATTATACTAAGCGAAAAGATTGGAGAGAAGAAATATTTTTAGACAGATTAAAAAGAAAAATCAGATATAAAGAAGATAGAGAAGAATTTTTGGAGGAATTCAAAAATAAAATTTTAAATTAAATAGGAGATCGTAGTATTGGTAAAATAAAAAATACACCCATGCAAATAAGTGTAAAACTTATTTTAATGGGTATATTTTTTATTGATTTAGATTCTGTTTATGCAGCCTGATCCTCTGGTTGTATCACTTCCCAAATTCCAATCTGTTCAAGAATGCCACTATTCCATGTCATGGTACTGGTACAATCTTCTACTGTAGAATTATAGGCGTAACCTGTTATGCTTCCTACTGATTCAAAACCTCCGGCAATAGTTCCTGTAGTGGTACAATCCTTAATTGCAAAAGAAGAAGGAATTGGCCCGGTGGAACTCTCTTTACTGCCACCTACTAGTCCACCAACGCAGGTTGTGCTGTCCGATACGTTAATGGTAGTATTGGATGAGCAGTTTGTTACTGAAGTAGGTGTATCCTGGCCATAGGTTCCTGTAAATCCAACAAGTCCACCTACAAAACTATCATTGTCGCCTGGAACTGTAATGGTCACGTTGTTGACATGACAGTTTGTTACCTGGACTGCTGAATATACTGCACCAGACAATCCTCCTAGACCCCAACAATTATTGCCTTCTGTGGTAACTGAGCCACCTGTCACTGTGCAATCAATTAATGAGCTGCAGTCTGTACCACCCACTAAAACTCCTGCACAAGCACCATCATCACCTAAAACTATAATATCTGCCACAGCAGTGCAGCTTTTTACATCTTCAAAGCTGGTACCTACAATACCGCCGATACCCTGTAGACCCTGAATTTTATTATTGCCAGTTAAAGTTATATTTTCCACAGAGCAGCCTCCATGTTGAAGGCCAATTACGCCGCCCACCAGATAGAATCCGGTCACATTTACATTTTCCACTGTTAAGTTGTAAATAGACCCGGTTTTTTCTTCAGTTCCAACAGTGCAGCCAAACAAGCCTGTTGCAAAGCTTTCAGGACGATCAATTTTTACACTGGAAATGGTATGACCATTGCCGTTAAAGGTACCACTAAATGCCACTTTAGGATCTGGTGTCTCTGCATCCTCTGGTTTATCGGATAGAGGTTTAAAAGCACCAATAGGTTCCCAATTTGCATAGCTTGATAAATCAATGTCTGCTGTAAGAATGAAGTTTTTGTTTAAATAACTTCGTACTTTATTAAGCTGTACAGCAGTAGCAACTTTATATGGAGAAGATACAGTACCATTTTCTCCTGCAAAAGGATTACTGTTAGAAGATCCTCCACCTCCACCACCGCCACTAGGTTTATTTGGCTTATCATTCTCACTAGAAGAATTTACATTAACTACACTGGTTACTATATTTTCAGATACAAGTGAAGTTCCGCCTATTGCTATTACCTTGCTGTCTTTATCAACTTTGGACTTTATTATACTAACTGTATCCTTATTCATGGTACCACTTACCAATATTATAGGATTACAATCTTTAGAGGCCAGAGATGAAACAGATAATGCATCTGCAAATTGATCTACTCCGTTATACTGGGCAGATACCGGATATATACTGCCAAAATTTATATCGTCTTTAAATTTGTCAAGTATTTTTTGGCTGCTTTCATATCTGTCCTTTCCGTATATTCTTTCAGTATTTTTAAATATGCTTTCTATGTCCTTTGATACCAGGGATTCTCCCCCTATTATGTAGGCCTTTTCTACACTGTTATCTTTTGAATACTCCAACACATCTTCTTTTCTGTCCGCTAATAAAATAGGCATGCCCTTATTGGCAGCTATATAACTTATGGAAAGTGCATCTGATGAAGCCTTTCCTGAAACCAATACTATTGAAGAATTTTTTCCAACTTTATCCGCAATCATTTTTGAAGTGTCGTATCTTGTAGTTCCTCCTAGCCTTGTTACATCGCTAGCCTTAGGTGCTGCAGTTTTTATTTCAGATATTACCTTGTCAGGTATGACTCCATTTCCACCTATAATTATCAGTTTATCAGGATTTAGCCTGGATAATTCTTCCTCTGTACTTTCACTCAAGCCCGATTTGCTGACAAGTAAAATTGGTGCATTATACTTTTTTGCAAGAGGTGCAGCGCAAAGTGCATCTGGAAAATTTTCTCCATTACATATTACTACACCAGAAGCACTTTCCCAACCATTTTTGCTTATAAGTGATGAAGTTTCATATCTGTCTTTTCCAAAAATCCTTTTTTGGTCCAAAGAATATGAAGACTCTGCAAAAACAGTGGTTGAAAATAACATTACCGCACCTACTATTAATCCTAAGATCTTCCTTAATCTCAAATAGATTCCCCCTTAATATTTTATTTGAATGTAATTTATTAATATAAAATTTTCTTTTGTCTTTGCAAAAGGGAAGATTCTTATCCTATGCAACTGTTTGATTTTTAATTATGCCAAATAGAAATCATCCCCTGCTTATTCATTTACAGACATATTCCAGCCGCTTGTTTTTTGTTGAAGCCACCATAGATGTGTATAAAGTCCTTGTCCAGCAAGTAGTGCATCATGCTTGCCTTGTTCTACAATCCGTCCATTTTCCAAAACAATAATGTTATCCGCGGATACAATAGTTTTCAGACGATGTGCAATGACAATAACGGTTCTTCCCTCAACTAGGGTGTTGATTGCCTTTTGTACATATACTTCATTTTCAGGATCTAGTGAAGCTGTAGCTTCATCGAGCAAGACTACAGGAGCTTTTTTCAGAATTGCACGTGCAATAGAAATACGCTGCTTTTCTCCTCCAGACAGAGTGTTTCCACCTTCACCTACTATGGTGTCGTATCCTTCAGGAAGCACTTTGATAAAATCATGGCAGCAGGCTTTTTTGGCTGCCTCAATCACTTCTTCTTTAGTGGCTTCTTTACGGCCATAGCGTATATTGTTTTCAATGGTATCCTGAAACAGGTATACATCTTGAAATACTATAGATATTTTTTGCAAAAGAGCTTCTGGTTCTAATTCTTTCTCATCTATGCCGCCAAAAAGAATACGTCCTTTTTGTGGGTCATAGAAACGAGCAATTAACTGAAGAATTGTACTCTTTCCACTTCCAGATGGGCCAACAATGGCAGTCATTGTACCTTCGGCCATATGGAAGGAAATATCTTGGATTACGGGTATTTCATTATAGCTGAAAGTAACATTTTCAAAAGTGATTGCATGGGTATCATTAGGCTTTTTTGTACCGGACATGATAGGTTGTTGCAACAAATGAACAATCCGTGCTCCAGCCTGTTGGTTATAACTAAATTCAGCATAGTTGATAAGAGCTGCAGTCAAGGGATCAAAGATACGAGTACCTATGACCAAAAATGTGGAAAAGGTAACAATATCTATTTCTCCATTTAACAGCAGATGGACTCCTACAAGGACAATGATAGCTAGTCCCGCTTTTATAAATGCGATAGCTGTCAGTATAATAGGTCCTAATATTCCTTCTAAACGAATACTTTCTCTCATAAAATTTTTTAAAGCATGGTGTAGTCTGTTGAACTTTTGCCCTTTTAGATTATAAGCTTTAATAATACGCATCCCGTCTAAATATTCCTGAAGTCGTTTGGCCACATCAATTTTGGCCATCATGTGGCTTGTTCCCAACTTTTTTTGAAGCTTGGAAGTCACATACAACAGTAAAATTGCAAAAGGCATGGATATAAACATGGAAAGTGCCATGCGTATATCCAGAAAGCATAGACCTAAAAATGCTATAATAGGCATGATCAATGCTCCAACCATTTGTGGTACAATATGGGCAATGGAGTGCTCAATTAGCCCGAAATCCTCCATTATCATGTTGCCAAGATCTCCTGGATTACGACTTGTTAAATATCCGAGAGGTAACTTGCGTAAATGCTCTGCCAAATTGGCACGGCCATCAGCGGCAACACTATAAGCTCTCATGTATGTTGTTTTGTATGAGGGAATCTCTCCCAAAAACATAACTAGAATCGAGACTGCTAAAGTTATGCAAATACCCCATAATGCAGAAATATTCAGAGTGGCATCCAGTGCTGCATAATAAGAATAGATAATCTGGATTGCTATAATCACCAGTGCAAAGGGAAGAATATTGATGATATTGGATATAATTGTCCAAACAATCGGCTTTATCAGTTTAGAAGGATTGCCAGCAGTGATATTGTAAAATATTTTCATAGAACATTCTCTCCCTTCCCGACATTCCATGTGGCAGCTGTAATATACGCCTGCCACATTTTTTGATATAAGCCTTCTATTAATATCAATTTATCATGGGTTCCACGCTGGATGATTTCACCTTTTTGCAGAACTAAAATCTGTTCTGCTGCACAAATAGAAGAAAGTCGATGTGCAATAACGATTACCGTCTTATCTCGTATAAGTTCTTTTAAAGCAAGCTGCATCTGATATTCATTCTCAGGGTCAGCAAAGGCAGTAGCTTCATCCAGTACAAGGATGGGAGCGTTTTTCAGAATTGCCCGTGCAACAGAAATCCTTTGTTTTTCGCCTCCAGACAGATAGGTTCCACCTTCGCCAATCAACGTGCTATATCCTTTAGGCAGCCTTTCAATAAATTCATGACATTGGGCGGCTTTTGCCGCTGCATACACTTCTTCCTCTGTGGCATCTAGTTTTCCAACTCGGATATTTTCATACAGAGTATCATAAAAAAGAAATGAATCCTGAAATACGAAAGATACTATATTCATTAAGCTCTCTGTTGGAATACTGCATACATCTACTCCACCGATTCGAATTTCGCCTTCTTGCACATCCCAAAAACGAGGTATGAGTTGTGCAATGGTTGATTTTCCGGAACCAGATGGACCTACCAGTGCAGTGATCTTACCCTGGGGTGCTGTAAGGCTGATGTTAGAGAGAGCCTGATTGGATTCGGCTTTATAAGAAAAGGAAACTTTGTCAAACTCCACTTCATAGAAAGTGGGAATCAAAGGATTTTCGGGTTCGGGGACAGACTTTTCATTTAAAATAGCATCAATCCTTGATGTACCTTCACATATTTCCTGCATAGTGGCTGCAAGATTATTTGCCTTATACATGGGTGCTGCTATACCCGGTACCATAATTAAGAAAAATAGCAGGGTGACTGCAAGGGCTATGTTCTGTGGGTCTCTAGTGAGCAAGAAAACTCCAATAGGAAGAATAAAAGTTATAAATGACCCCAGTAGAACCTTAAAGAGAATATATCCAGTTCTAAACTGTTCTCCAAATTTGATACAGAAATTTCGATAGTCAATCATGTCCTGATAGAACTTTCTGAAAGAATGCACAGTTTGTCCAAATACTTTTACAGCAGGCATACCGCGAACATATTGAACTGCAGAAGAATTAATTCTTTCTAAAGCGTCATAATATCCTTTCAAGCTTTCTTTAGACTTATTACCCATCATCATAGATGCTTGTGCAAAGAAACCAGTAACAATAGGAATAAGGCAGCAAAGTGCAAGTACAATGTTAAGGGAAAACATTGCAATGAACATGATAATGATTGTAACCACTACATTAACCATGTCAGGTAATTGGTGGGCAATGAAAGATTCGATTTTTTCTACATTTAATTCTAGATTCTTTTTAATTTTTCCTGTGGAGTTTTGGTTTAAGTAACCAAGAGAAAGATTGCCAATATGATCTGACAGTTTTATACGTAGGCCGTAAAGGATTCGGTATGCCGCAATATGCGAGCACATTCCACCTGCGTACATCATAATTAGTCCTCCTAATAGCCCCAAAAGGGCAATAAAGCCCCAATGTATTACCTCTATCTTATCAATCAGATAAGGAGTAGCAGCGTTTTGTAGTAGTTCCTTTAAAATGAAATAAATCGAAAGATAAGGAATAAGCATACACAAAGCACTTATGGAGGACAGTATGGCGGACCAGGTAAGAAGGCCTCTTTTCTCTCCCGCAATTTCTAAAAGACGGGAAACACCTGTTTTTTTCTTCATGAAAAACCCTCCTTGAGATTAAAAGTAAGCAACATGAGATTCATGCCTAACTGTATTTTACAGGTTGGGTCTGCCTAACTCTACTTAAAAACTGTATTTCATCACTCAAAAACTGTAAGGTTTGTTTTTTTGGGGTATCAAGTAATTTTTAAGTTCAGGTGGAGTTTAATCATAAGGAATGACTTATTCAAAGGTATAGCCAGTGTTTATCTACCACTTTGAAAGAGATGCAGGTGTTAGCAAATAGTAGTTTTAGATAAAAAAATGCCGCCAAGGTACTCTGGCAGCATCATAGGCAAGAGAATTTATTTATTATATTGCTTAATAAGATTTTTTACATATTCTCCGGGATTTATGCCATATTTTTTTTTAAAGGCTGCCGCGAAATGACTGATATTTCCATAGCCAACCATGTTTGCAACATTGCTTACACGAGTTTCTCCTTTTTCAAAAAGGATTAGGGCGGTTTCTAACCTTTTATCAATTACATACGTATGTACAGGCATTCCGAAGAGAGCTTTAAAACCTTTAGCAAGCTTTGATTCACTCAAATAAACCATTTGAGCTAAACTGGCACAGGATGGTGGATTAGAAATGCTTTTATGTAAAATTTCTTTTGCTTCCATAAGACTTTCTCTATCTGTACGAGAGAGTTCAAATGTGCGGTCTGATTTCTGATTCATTTGTAAGATTACCTCACTGAAATAGACAGACAGCAGTTCTAACAATTTTCCTTCGATGTACATATCTAATATAGCACTTTCATAAGGACAATTCAGCAATTGATGGAGAATAATACGAATGGAAGGGGGGATGACATATTTTGAAAAGCGACCCACCGATTCTTCAATTGCAATTTCATCTGTTAAATTTTTGTACCCCATTATGATTTTTCGAAAACGATTAATTGGAATTTTAATACCGATAAAATTGAAATTACAATCTTTATAATAACAAGTTTGTTCAATCCCATATCGGTTACTAGATATAAAAGATTCTCCTTTATTGATTTTAAATTGTCTGTGTCCAGCTTGTGATTTCCACGCAATTCCTTCTTCTAGACAAAAGCATATGTCAACATTTGAATTATCGTTTATTCCCATAACATCCATATTGTATTTATAGCACATTTGAAATTCAGAAATAATGATATTTTGTCGGGTACTGATTTGTCTGAAACAACCATGGCCAATTTCCTCAGGAATTGAGAATATATATTTCTGTGAGGCAATTTGAGAAATTTTTGAGAAAGCATCACAAATAAGATGATTGGCAGGTAATAAGTCATATTCATTATGATGTTTCATTAGTATATTAAGTTCTTTCACAGCTCTTTTATTTTTTGACATTGATTTTACCCCGCTCATATCTTGACAAACTAGCAATAGGATTTGGTATTTTCATTCACATGTTCCAGACATTGTTGAAATAATGGATGAATATGTTCGTCGTCTAGGGAATAGAATACTGATCTTCCTTTTTTATGATACTTGATCAGTTTTAATTGGCGAAGTTCTTTTAAGTGGTGGGAGATGGCTGGTTGGCTTATTTCAAGCAAGTTGGCTATATCATTTACGCACAATTCAGAAACAATCAGTATGTTAATTATTTTTAATCTTGTAGGATCATTGAGTGCCTTAAAAACTTCTGCCATATCATAAATAGATTTGTCGTCTACCATGTGTTTTTTTATATCTACAAAACTATGATTATTCATAGTTTTCAGCATTGTATTATTATTCATCATAAAGTATACTCCCATAATACATAAATATATAAATATCTATTTATGTATTATATCTTATTAGTTGGCATATGTCAATATATAGTGTTTGGTTTATTTTGGCTGCGCCCTACTTTTAATCAAACTTTCTTTTTTTAATCAGATATATCTGATCTACAGAACCCTGAACTATAATTAATAAAATTAGAGATAGAAAGCAACAATAAAAACCGCAAAAACATATTGTAAGCGGTTTTTAAAATTTTGTAATACTATATGGAATATAGGTTTTTAAAAGCAACACAAAGAATATTATTTCATATTCATAATTTTGTTATATATGTTTATAGTATTTTTAATAGTTTTCTTCCAATTTAGTTCGGAAGATCTTTTAATACCATAAGATATCAATTTATTCTTAAGATTATTATCTGAAAGTACTTCTAACATAGCTTCACATAAATTAGTTTTATTTAAGGGATTTATAAGCAGGGCACCTTTACCGACCACTTCAGGGAGAGATGTAGTGTTTGAAGTTATTACAGGTATTCCACAGGCCATTGCTTCTATAGGTGGGAGTCCAAATCCTTCATAAAAGGAAGGATATACAAATAGTTCAGCTGCATTATATATATAAGGAAGATGTTCTATAGAAATAAAACCAGGAAATAAAACTTTATCAGATATATTTAGTTTTTCAGTACGTTCTTTATAAATGGCGTAAGATTCACCTTTTTTACCAGCTATTACTAAAAACAAAGGTTTTTTATATGAGGTTATAAGTTTACTAAAGCTATCAATAAGTCCTAATATATTTTTGCGCGGACTAAACCCACCCACATAAAGTATATAATCTTCAGTTATAGAATAGTATTTTCTAGCTACATATCTACTTATTCTTTTATCCATAGGTTTGTAGATATCTTCACTAGCTAAATGAGTAACATATATTTTATTTTCAGGATAGTTAAAAGATTTAACTATATCTTTTTTAGAAAAATTGGAAACTGTAATAATGCCATCACATAGAGGTACTATTTTAGGTATATATTCTGAGAAAATTTTAAGATATCGGTTACTTACAGTTTCAGGCATTCTATAAGGGATCACATCATGAAGCGTTATTATAAACCTACAATTTTTATTAATAGGAAGTCCAACTCCGTTTTGAGGCACGTGATATAGATCTATTTTATTATTTTTTATTATATTAGGTATATTAATCTCTTCCCAGAAATTAATTTTATCACTTTGCGGGGCATTATCTAATTTGAAATTTTTTTTAAGGTATATATCATTTTTAAAGCTTTCAGGCATGAAAAGTAAATAATTATTTATACTATCAATATTATTTAAACATTTTATTAATTGATAAGTATAAGTTCCTATGCCAGTACCCCTATACCATTTAGCGGCACGTCCATCAATGCCTATTCTCATAAAATTGTCCCTCTCTAAATTAATATATTTCATTATATTAATTTGAAGTTAAAAATGTTAATGTTCTTCTAAATTAATTTAGGCGTTCATATAAATATATAGGGGTGATTAGTATGATGCGAGAATTTGAAATAGAAAGACAATTTAATGTAAAAATTGAAAATATAAAACCAAGTAGAGGAGTATATTTATTAAAAACAGATAAAGGAATGAAATGTCTTAAAAAGATAAATTATGGAACTCAAAAACTTTTATTTGTTTATGGAGCAAAAGAACATCTTATAAAAAATGGATTTCCACATGTGGATAAATACTCTATTAATATAGAAGGAAATCCATATGCAATCATTAATGAAGATATATATACGCTATCAGAATGGATTAAAGGAAGAGAGTGTGATTTTAAGAATAGGGAAGATGTTATAAATGCTGCTAAGTGTTTGGCAAATATGCACATAGCCTCTAAAGGATATGAACCACCTGAGAATAGTAAATTAAAAACTGATCTTGGAAGATGGCATCACCTTATGGAAAAAAGAGTTAAGGCTCTAGATAAGATGAAAGATATGGGAAGAAAAAAAAATAATAAGGGAAATTTTGATTTAAATTACATGAAAGCAGTTAAATTTTATAAAGACTTTGGTAAAAAGGCTATCGAAGTATTACAAGATTCTAAATATGATGAATTATGCAGCATTACCGAAGGAGAAAAAGGATTTTGCCATCATGATTTTACCTACCATAATATAGTAGTAGATGAAGATGACACATTCAATGTAATAGATTTTGATTATTGTAAGAGGGAACTACGTTCTTATGATATTTCCTCTTTTATGATTAAAGTTTTAAAAAGATCTAATTGGAATATAGAAAATGCACGGCTTATTATTGATTCATATAATGAAGTTAGTCCGATTAAAGAAGAGGAATATAAGGTTATATATGCTTTCTTACTATTTCCTCAACGTTTCTGGAGACTAGCAAATAGATATTATTATAATGAGGTCAACTGGCCAACAAATACTTTCAATAAAAAATTGGAAGAATTAATAGCTGAACAGGAGAAATATATTGACTTTATTGAAAAATTTAAAGAAATCTATAGTGAAAAAAATATCTGAATTAAAAAATAAGGTCTATATCTGGGTTTTAAATTAATCCAGTATAGACCTTATTTCTTGCACTTAAAATGACATATAATCATAATATATATCATGACTTTTTATATATGGGGATGTATATAATATGAAAATAGGTGATGTAGTAGTAAGAAAATCCTATAATAAAGATATAACTTTTAAAATAATAGATTCAAAACATACTAAAGAGGGTGTTATATATAGTTTAAAAGGGATAAATTTAAGAATAATTGCAGATTCCAAAGAAGATGACTTAGAAGTTATCCCTGAAAATACCCTTACAGAAGAGGAAAAAGTATTTAATAAACAAGTAAATGAATCAATTAAGAATATTTTAATGAATAGAGGTGGATTTAGATATAGGGGTAATTCTAGGCAAGAATATAATGTAACAAAATTTGCATCCCATAGCTCTAAAAATGAATTGGCTTTTGGAAGACCCGGGAGGATTCTTCACATAGATGGAGATGCAGAATATTTAGATGTATGTATTAAAGTATATAAGCAGCTTTTACTAGATGTAGTTGGCAAAAATATAGTGGAAAAAGAACAGCCTACAAAAGTTATAGAATTAGTAAAAGAAGTTAAACCAGATATAATTGTGATTACAGGACATGATGCTATAGTGAAAGATACCCAGGATTATATGGATTTAAATAATTATAAAAATTCTAAATATTTCGTTCAAACAGTATCAGAACTTAGAAATTATAAATCTAATTACGATGATTTAGTGATATTTGCAGGAGCTTGTCAATCCTGCTATGAAAAAATTTTAGATTCAGGTGCAAATTTTGCAAGTTCACCTAGTAGAGTACTCATACATTGTTTAGATCCAGTGTTTTTGTGTGAAAAAATAGCTTATACTAATATAGAAAAGGTTGTGTCAATTCAAGAAGCCCTGCAAAATACTATAACAAGAACCAATGGCATAGGGGGACTACAGACAAGAGGGAAATATAGAGAGGGATTTCCAAAATCACCATATGTATAAAAATTATAAAAATTGTAAATATTATTATATAGATGAGACACTTAAAGAAATAATCATATTTAATAGTATAAATAAAGGCAAGTTAAGTCTGTTAACAAAGATTTAATATTGACAAAGTAATTTATTAAGGATATACTAAAGTGTTTAGTTGACATAAACACATTTAAAGTGTATAATATAAGTTGTAGAAAGAGGGTGTTTGGAATGGATGGTTCGAACGTATTAGCTTCTATAAGAGAGAATATAGAAAATCATGTAGGAGATAAAGTAACCTTAAAAGCAAATGGGGGTAGGAGAAAAGTTTTTATAAATAAAGGAATAATAGAAAAAGCTTATCCTAGCATATTTGTAATTAGGTTAGAGAATGACACCCAAAGGAAAGTGACATATAGTTATTCGGATGTTTTAACTAAAACAGTTCAATTGGTTTTCTCAGTATAAAGTGGTATTTGACTTAGTGCCAGTTTATTTCACAATATTTGTTAAATCAATTTAGTGAAACTGCTATTCTTTTTATCCCAATGATAATCATTTAGTTTAATTAAATCTTTAGATATAAAGTTTACCAATGCAAAACTATGACATAGTCATCATTTGTGTGTGGTATTTAAAATTTTATAGTTTAATTTAGAAGTAGTATGTAGAGCACCGGTTGTTCTGGGTACTACTTTTGTTTATGAATTTTCAAGTTAAAATATAAATATATATAGGGTAAGAAGAAAGATGGCAAGCTTCCATCTTTCTTCTATGGTATAAAAGGGTATTGAGAATTTATGAGAGGTTATATGGTTAACAACCAATTTAATATTACGTCAAAACTTTATAAATGTCAATATTAATGGAGGGCATAAAATTATTTATAATGTTAGCATATTTTCTGCTTTCAATTTATATATATAAGTAGTAGGCCTTATGGGGAGGTAGATAAATATGGATATAGACTTTGTTAAGGAAAATATAGAATGTGAACAGATGCTGGCTGAAAATTTCTCTGATACTATTATAAAAGAAGAATATGTAATACCAGATACTCACCCGGATGTAACAGATATCTTAATTCTTGAAGCAAGACCTGTTATAACTAATAAGGAAGTAATGGAAGATAAAATATTTTTGGAGGGTAAAGTTGAATATACCATACTCTATCGTGCTAAAGAAGATGAGGATATGGGTATTTATAGTGTGATTTATACTGGAAATTTTTCTAACTATGTAGAAATGCCAGGAGCAGAGCATATGATGTCCTGTGATTCTAATTGTTATGTGGAGCATATGAATTGTACAGCTGTAAATGAAAGAAAAGTATCTATCGAAGGAATCATAAAATTAAAGGCAGAAGTATATAAAAAATATAATTTTGAAGTTATAAAAGATATTACAGGTTCTGAAAATGTACAGATGTTAAAAAATCCTGCTA
This sequence comes from Clostridium kluyveri DSM 555, assembly GCF_000016505.1. Classification (NCBI taxonomy): domain Bacteria; kingdom Bacillati; phylum Bacillota; class Clostridia; order Eubacteriales; family Clostridiaceae; genus Clostridium; species Clostridium kluyveri. Next base: position 3,770,619 of record NC_009706.1, on the reverse strand, counting down.
CTATAGATAAAATAGTAGGCACGGTTTCAGGGGATTTAGTAGCAAAGACTGAGATACCAATACCTATGGATAAACCTCAGGTAGGAAGTATATTGCAATATGATGTAAATGTGCATAAAAAAAATATAACAATACTAGAAGATAGAATAGCTATAGAAGCTTATGTACTTATAAGATTTCTTTATAGAGGAAAAGATACTAAAGATATTGTATGTGTAGAAAGAGATGTGCTTGTAAATAAGGAACTTCCGCTAGAGGGAGCACTTCCTTCTATGGAAAGCTATACTGACTTTAATATAAGTGAAGTGGAACGGGATATCAGGGAAGATGATTTGGGAGAGAATAGAACTATTGAAGTAGAAGCTCTTATAACAGCTAATACCAAGGTTATGTATAAAGAAGATATTGATATAATAGAGGATGCCTATTCTCCATCTAATCTTATGCAAATGGACAGAAAAGATTATGGATTGAATGTAGTTCATGGACAGAATACTGTTCCTAGTATAATTAAATCCAATATAGAATTAGAAGGTAAGTCTAATCCTGTGGAAATACTTATGTGTTATGGAGATGTATGTATCACCGATAAAAAAATAGTAGAGGATAAAGTCATTGTTGAAGGAGTTTTAAACGTAAAAGTATTGTATAAAGATTCGGATAACCAGGTAAATAAGATTTGCGATGAAATACCTTTTAGTTGTAGTGTAGATATACCTGACAGTAAAATCGATATGCAGTGTATATCGAAAATATCTTTAGAAAGTATAGAAGCAAGTATAGAAATAGATACCATAGCTATAAAGGCAGTAGTTGAAGTTTATGCAAGAGTAAATTATGTTACCAGAAAAGAATTTTTAGTAGATATAGAGGCCATTGAGGGAGAATTTCCTACTAAAAAGTCTAGTTTGACTATATATGTAATTCAACAGGATGATACTCTGTGGAAAATAGCGAAGAAGTACTACACCACTATAGAAAATTTAATAAAATTAAATAATATAGAGGATCCAGATATTATAAAAGTAGGAGGAAAACTTATTATACCTGGAAGGGCTATAATATAATTAAAAAAGTTTTAATTTATATTTTGAGAAAATTATGCTTCAGTAGTGATCTGCTGAAGTTTTTATTTTATCTAAATAAGCAAACTCCACCCAAACCTCTGAATCACTTGATATATGGTTAGAATAATTAAAGATGAGTTAATGAGGTTTTATTTTCATATATCCTGCGCATAATAATTAAGAATGTGGAAAAAATATAAAATATCCACAAAAGAAGGTGTATAACTTTGGAAGAAAAATTGGAAGGAAATTTAATAATAATAGGAGGAGCAGAAGATAAAACTGGTGATAAAAAAATATTAAAAGAGGTTTGTAATAAATTGGCAAAAGACAGAGATATACTTGTAATTGCTACTATTGCCTCTGAAGTACCTGAGGAGTTGGGAAATGAATATTATAAAATATTTACACAACTAGGTATAAAAAATGTGAGAATATTAAATATAGTAGATAGAAAAGGTGCTTTTGCTGCGAACAGCATAAAGACAATAGAAAATGCTTCATTAATATTCTTTACAGGAGGAGATCAGCTCAGAATAACAAGTCTTATAGGTGGAACACCATTATATTCAAAAATTCAAGAACTATATGAAAATGGATGTACTTTTGTTGGAACTTCTGCAGGAGCTTCTATTATGAGTGATACTATGATAATAACGGGACCTAATGATGAATCACCGAAAAAATGTACTTTAAAGATGGCTCCCGGATTAGGATTTATAAAAGGAGTAATTATTGATCAGCACTTTGCGCAAAGAGGGAGAATAGGAAGACTTTTAGTGGGGATAGCGGAAAATCCTCAAAGTTTGGGTATTGGAATAGATGAGGATACAGCTATTATAGTTAAAGATAATGGGCAATTTGTGGTAATGGGTTCTGGAGCAGTATATGTGATAGATGGCTCTGATATAACTTACAGCAATGTATCAGAACAATATCCAGATGATATATTGTCCATATTTAATGTAAAAGTACATGTGCTTAAACAGGGAAATAGATTTAATTTTACAACTAAATTACCTTCATAATATTTTTATGAATTGACATAAGTTATGTTATTGATAAAGTTCAAAAAATATATATTGATAAGAGGTCAAATAGATATAAGGGAGGAGTCTAAAAAAACCGTTAAATCAGTAAGCATATGAATTAATGCTGATATACCGTAAATTAAACGGGATTTTAAGCCCTTGGAGTATCAGACCAAACGAGGGAGCTATTGTGCTAAATCGGATACTGTGAATGGGGAAGTAAACAGGGTTTTTATAAAAATTTAAAAATTGAATTGTTTACGTAACGGGCAATATACGCAAAAATGAGAATAGATGATTTTATAATTTTTGAGGGAAGAAATATATTTGCTCATAAAAAGTGCATAAAAATGTCTGTAGATTTGGAGGGATATAGTGAAACTCCAACTAATAAAATACCAGAATTCAATGAAAAATTATTAGAGACCATACCAGAATTGGAGAAACATAGATGCGGTATAAATGAAAGACAGGGTTTTAAAAAGAGATTAATGGAGGGAACCTATTTAGCTCATGTCTGTGAGCACATCATAATTGCTGTGGAAAATAACTTAGGTATTGATGTATCATATGGCAAATCAAGAGAGATAAGAGGAGATAAGTATTATATAATATATGAATATCTATATAAAAATACAGCAGTGGAGATTGGAAAAATAGCTGTTAATTTAATAAATTCTTTTATAAAAGGAACAGATTATAATTTTAATGAGGCTATGTGTTACTTGGGAGAAATATTAAAATATGAAAAAATAGGTTCTAGCACATTATGTATACTATTAGAAGCTAAAAAAAGAGGAATACCTATAACTAGAATAGGAAATGAAAGTATGTTTCGATTAGGATACGGCAAGTATAGTAAAATTATAGAAGCTACCATATCTTGTAATACAAAAGCTGTAGGTGTAGATATATCCTGTGATAAGATGTTGACTAAAGAAATGCTTAAAAATCAATGTTTACCTGTAGCTGAAGGGGGAAGAATAAAAAATCCATTGGAATTGTTTATAACAGCCAAGGAAATAGGGTATCCTATAGTGTTAAAACCTTGTTGTGGGAATCAAGGTAGGGGAGTATTTGTAAACATACAAAATGAAAAACAAGCCATGGAGGCTTATAATATATTATCTAAAAATTTTAGAGATATAATGATGGAAAAGAACGTATATGGTAAGGATTTCAGAGTGTGTGTGGTTGATGGCAATGTGGTAGCTGTATCTGAGAGGATACCTCCATATGTTATGGGAGATGGAGTAAAAACTGTAATGGAATTGATAGAAGATATAAATAAAGATACTATGAGAGGAGAGGGGCATGAGAAGCCTTTAACTAGAATAAAAATAGATGAGGAATTAAAAGCTTATATAAATAAAAATAACTATACTTTAAATAGTATTCTTCCAAAGGATAAGCGGCTTACACTAAGGGAAAATGGAAATTTATCTACAGGAGGGAAATCGATAGATTGTACAGATTTAATATGTAAAGAAAATATAGATATTTGTGAAAGGGCAGCAAATACTATTGGATTAGATATATGTGGCATAGATATTTGTTGTAGTGATATTGGCAAGCCTTTATTTGAAAGTGGTGGAGCCATAATAGAAGTAAATGCAGCACCAGGTATTAGAATGCATCATTATCCGGGAAAAGGTAAGAGTAGAAATGTAGCAGGAGCCATACTAGATATGTTGTTCCCTAAATCTAAATCTATACCTTTAGTTTCAGTTACAGGAACCAATGGCAAGACTACTACCACTAGGCTTATTGCACATATTTTAAGTAAGGCGGGATATAAAGTAGGCATGACTACTACAGGAGGAATATATATAGATAATAAGTGTATATGTAGGGGAGATACTACAGGATACTTAAGTGCTAAAACTGTTTTAGAAAATGAAGAAGTAGAAGCGGCAGTACTAGAAACTGCAAGAGGCGGTATAATAAAAAAAGGGCTTGCTTATGATTTGGCAGACGTGGCAGTAATAACTAATATAACAGAAGATCACCTAGGTATGAATGGAATAGATAGCCTAGAGGATTTAGCATATGTAAAAGCTCTGGTTGGAGAGGCTGTAAGGAAAAAGGGATATGTAGTTTTAAATGCAGATGATTTAGTAAGTAAAAATATAATTAATAGAATGAAAAGTAATATTATAATGTTTTCAAAAGATAAGAATAATTTAATTCTTAGGGGTAATATAGATATGGGGGGATATGGTGTATATATGGATGAATCTATTATGTATTTAGAGAAAAAAAATGAAATTATACCTATTATATCCGTAGAGGACATAAAGATATCATTAGGTGGAAAATTAGTTTACAATATAGAGAATGCCATGGCTGCTTGTGCAGCTGCAATTGGACTTAATATAAATTATTCTGTTATAAAAGAAGGATTGAAAAGTTTTTATTGTGATGTTTCTTTTAATCCTGGAAGGTTTAATATATATGATTTAAATGGAGTAAAAGTAGTTTTAGATTATGGCCATAATGTAGAAGGATATAAGTCAGTAATAAATGCGGCTAAAAATTTTAATTATAAAAGGTTGATTGGAATAATTGGAGTACCAGGGGACAGAAATGATGAAAGTGTTGAAAAAATTGGAAGAATTGCAGGAGAAAGCTTTGATTACATATATATTAAAGAAGATAAAGACAAAAGGGGTAGAAAATCAGGAACCATAGCTTCTATATTAAAGAAAGGTATAATAAAAACAGGTTTTAGCACAAAAAAAGTGGAGACCATATTAAATGAAAAAATGGCTCTGGAAAAGGCAATAAATACTGCTAAAGAAGGGGATTTTATAATAATATTTTTTGAGGAAATGGAATCTTTGGTAAAACTATTAGACAATAAATTGGATGAAATAAATAAAAAGTTAAATTCCATTGCCATGATATAGGAGAAAAGCTATACTTCATAAATAAAAGTATAGCTTTAATTTCAAAATAGTATTATACTATTTTAGAACTTGTTTAATTTATATATTATGGTGAAATGACTTGGAAGGAGTAATAATGTGTTATGTTAATAAAAGCCTATGCCAAAATAAACCTTTCATTAGATGTAATAGGAAAAAGAGAAGATGGATATCATCTTTTAAAGATGATAATGCAAACTATAGATTTATATGATCTTTTAAATATAACTCCTATTGAAAAAGGAATAGAAATAAAATGTAATAAGTCATATATTCCATGTGATAAAAGAAATTTAGTATATAAGGCAGTAGAATTATTTGCAAGCAACTATGGCATAAAAAGTGGAGTAAGTATAGATATAATTAAAAATATACCTGTAGCAGCTGGACTTGCGGGAGGAAGTTCAGATGCAGCTGCAGTATTAAAAGTTATGAGAGATATATACATACCTGAATTAGAATATAAAGATTTAATTAAATTAGGAACAAGCATTGGGGCAGATGTACCTTATTGTATGATAGGGGGAACTGCTCTATGCCAGGGTATAGGAGAAAAAGTTACATCTATTTCTTCTTTTAAAAATCATATTTTAGTATTAGTTAAACCATTTTTTGGCGTAAGTACTGCAGAGGTATATAAAAGTTTGGATATAAGTAAAATAAAGATTCATCCCAATACGGATATATTAATAAATGCCATAAATTCAGGTTCGCTGTTGAAAGTGAGTAAAAATATGAAAAATGTATTGGAAAATGTAACTTTAAAAAAACACCCTTTATTAAGAAAAATAAAAAATGAGTTAATTGATTTTGGTGCATTAGGTGCTTTGATGAGTGGAAGTGGTCCAAGTATATTTGCTTTTTTTGATGATATGTTAAAAGCACAAATATGTTATGATAAAATGAAAACTAAATATAAAGAAGTGTTTATTACAAGAACTGTATAAATATTTAATAATATGAATTAATTCACTGCTGGCACATTATATTGTCAGCAGTTTTTTATGTATAAATAGCCCTTAATAGGTAAAGAATAATTTAAGATTATTTTGAAATAATGTCTGAGATAATGAAGGAAAGAAGGAAAAAGTGTGAAACTGATTCACTTGTTTAATAAATATTTTTTTATACTTATGATAGTCCAAGGAATTTTTTTAACATTTATTGATCCTAAAAAGTTTAAAAGAGATAAATTAAGAAAAACAGCTTTAAAATCTAAGCTAATTGGAATATTTTTTATAGTATTTTCAACTGCAATGTATATTTTTTCTATATATTCTTTTTAAAAGGAAGTGACTACCATGAAAGAAGAAGTAATAAGTTCTATATATCCCCAGGTGGATAAAAATATAAGCTACTTAAAAGAATTATTTAAAGACAATTCAGATATAGTTTTCAGAGAATTTTATATAGGGGATGTTAAATGTGCTCTGGTATATATAGATGGAATGGCAGATAAAATACTTTTAAGTGATTTATTAAGGGGACTAATGACTAGAGCCCGATATGTGCAACATGCAGAGGGTATAAAAGATAAGTTAATAACTATATCTGATGTAAAAGAATTAGAAGATTTCAAAAAAGGAATAGATCTAATACTATCAGGTGATACTCTGATGGTACTTGAGGGATTGAAGAGCTTTTATATACTCTCAACAAGATTGTGGCCTGCAAGAGGGGTATCGGAACCTTCAGGAGAGACCGTTTTAAGAGGGTCTAGAGATGGATTTACAGAAACTATTAGATTTAATACAGCATTAATAAGAAGAAGAATAAGAGATACTAGACTTAAGATTGTATCTAAGCCTTTGGGAGTAAGATCTAAGACTGATTTAGTGGTGATGTATATAAACGATATAGTGGATACTAAGGTATTGGAAGAGCTTATAAAAAGATTAGACAATATAAATATAGATGCAATTTTAGATAGTGGATATATAGAGCAGCTTATAGAAGATAATAAATGGTCCTTTTTCCCTCAGATTCAAAGTACTGAAAGACCTGATGTAGTATCTTCTGCATTATATGAGGGAAGAATTGCAGTATTAGTAGATAACTCCCCCTTTGCTGTTATAGTACCTACTACAATGGCAAATTTATTTCAGTCACCAGATGATTATTATCAGAGATGGATATATGGATCAACTATAAGGATAATACGATTTATATCTATTATAATTTCACTTATAATGCCTTCTCTTTATGTAGCAGTTACTTCCTTCCATACAGGAATAATACCCACTAAATTAGCATATTTTATTGCAGCTTCTAGAGAAGGAGTTCCATTCCCTGCATTTATTGAAGCTATAATTATGGAAGTAAGTTTGGCATTATTATTAGAATCTATAGCTAGATTACCCAAAGCTATAGGTGCTACTACAGGTATAGTAGGAGGGCTAATTATAGGCCAGGCAGCAGTTCAAGCAGGAATAGTAAGTCCTATAATGATAATTATAGTTTCTATTACAGCTATAACTAGTTTTACTACCCCTAATTATGAAATGACTTCAGCATTTAGGATGATTAGATTCCTACTTATAATCTTTGCGGCAATAGCAGGGTTCTATGGAATTATGATTGGACTTATATTCACTTTAATACATCTAATTAGACTTAAAAGTTTTGGGGTATCCTATTTATCTCCAATGGTAAATGAAAACACCAATGATTTTAAAGACATGTATATAAGAGTACCTATTAATTTTTTAAAAAGAAGACCTAAGTATATGAACACTCAAGATAAAGTAAGACAAAGATAAAAAATTTTAATCACGTAGGTTTTAAATTTAAAAAAGGAGGGGGATATATTAGATGCAGCATGAGAATTTTATAAAGGAATTTGGATTATTTAGTACCATTATAGCAACTATTGTGGGTGTGGGAATATTCTCCTACCCAAGACAATTGGCAAGCAAAGTGGGTACTGATGGGTGGATTGTAGCTATAATAAGTGGAATAATAATTTATTTTATATTTTATATTTGCTATAAAAGTATAAAAACCAATGAATACAATAAGTTTAACATTATACTTGAACAAAACTTTGGAAAAATATTAGGGGGTATTTTAGCTCTTATTTTTGTTGTATATAGTATATTCTCTATATCTTTAGGCATGAGAATATTTGTGGAAGTTATAAAGATGTATTTGCTTGAAAAAACTCCTACAGAATTTTTAATAATCATAACTATATTTGCAGGAATTTATCTTGTAAGAAATGAATTGGGAACTTTGATAAAATTTAATGAAGTCTGTTTTTGGGTAATGTTTATACCTGTAATATTAGTTTTATTATGTGCTTTGAATAAAACGGATTTTACTAATATTCTGCCTGTATTCAATAGCAGCATTTACAATCATCTAGATGCATTAAAAAGTTCCATATACAGCTTTGCAGGTATAGAAATAATATATTTAATAGGACCTTTTGTAAAAAATAAATCAAATATAACTAAGACAGTTTTAAAGAGTATTGTATTCATAACTTTATTTTATGTTATAATCGTCATTTTTTCTTTAGCTATTTTCTCTAAAGAACAAACTGAAATATTATTGTGGCCTACTATAACTATGATAAATTCTATAAATATACAAGGAGCTTTCATAGAAAGATGGGAAGGCGCAATAATGGCTATTTGGATTATATTTTATTTTACTACCTTTTCTAATGTGTATTATTTATCTTCTGATATAATAAAGGATATATTTAAATTAGATGATATAAAACTTTCATCTGCCATAATAGCTCCTGTGATATATATAATGTCCTTATATCCTCAAAATATAGCAGAAGTATATAATGTAGGGGATAGATTTATACCTATATTATTTTTATACAGTTCAGTCATACTTCCTATAATTATACTTTTGGCAGGAAAATTTAAAAAAGGATTTCATAGTGGAAAAGTAATCTCTCTACTTCTGATTTGTGTACTTTTAACTGGATGTTGGGATAAAGTTGAAATAGAAAACACTGATTTAGTTTCTGTAGTAGGAATAGATGCAGGGGAGGATATAGGAAAGAGAAAGAAGTCTAAAAATGTTAAACCAACAGATATGGAATTAAAAAAGCTTCATGTAACTTTTGGAACTCCGGACTTAAGCAAATTAGGCCCAGATAAAGGCGGCATATCTGGAGATAAATATATAGATGTGGATTCATACTCAATACAGGATGCGATAAGTAGTGCTATGCTTAAAAGCAGTAGGTCTGTAAGATTTAGTCACACAAAGTTGCTAGTACTAGGACAAAATTTGATGATGTATCCTGATGTGGTAAAAGAAGTAGTTGATTATCTTCAGAGAGAACCTTCTTTAAATAGAAATATGTATATAGTTACATCACAAGGAAGTTCACAAAAGTATGTAAAATTCAAGACTTCAGTAGAAAATAGTGTTGAGAGTTATATACTAGGTTTAATAGAAAATGATGCTAAAAGTAGTGAGATTGTACCTGTTACCTTAAATGATTTTTTAATCCAAATGAGTGAAAATGGAAATAGTATATTACCTAGAATTGTTATGGATAATGATAATAAAAATATAAAGATTGCAGGAACAACTGCAATTAAAGATTTCAAACAAAAAGGGAGTTTAAATGAAGTAGAAACCGCTGATATAGAATTATTAAGAGGTAATTTAAAAGGCGGGAAAAAGATGATATATGTAGATAATCATCCTGTGGATATAACAATGGATAATATAATGAGAAAAATGAGAATGTACCAAAACAAAGGGAAATTATCATTTTATATATATTTAGATATAGAGGGACAGATAAAAAACTACTATACCAACAATAATATTTTATCTGTAGATAAATTAAACTATATTGAGAAAAATTTTAATGAGGTTATATCTAAAGAATGTGAACAAGTAATAAAATTCACCCAAAGGGATTTAGAGATTGACCCTATAGGATTTAGAGAATATATTGAGAAATATCATCCTTATATATGGAAACAAATAAAGGGTAACTGGGAAGAAGTATATAAAAATGCAGTTGTAAATGTGAATGTAGATACGAAAATAAGAAGAATTGGCGTAGTAAAATAAAATAGAATGAATATAAAAGAAGTAAATGGTAATAATTACTAATACGTTACAAGATTAGAAAATGGGGGTATAGTCTATGAAAAAATTTGTATTAGTATTTATTATAAGCATATGTATTATATGTTCTTATTTAGTTAAAGTAAAGAGTAATAATATACAGGGTGATGTAGCCTCTAAAATCATAAGATTTCACGTTATAGCAAATAGTGATTCAGAATATGATCAAAATCTTAAATTAAAAGTTAGAGATGAGGTATTAAAATATATGATACCTAAATTAAAGAATTGTAAAAATATAGATGATTCAAGGAGAGTTATAAAAGAGAATAATAAAATAATATTGGATATAGCAAGTAATGTAATAAAAGAACAGGGTTATGATTATCAAGTTAAAGGTAGTTTATCCCAGGTTAATTTTCCTATAAAGAGTTATGGTAATATAACTCTCCCACAAGGCACCTATGAAGCTTATAGAATAATTATAGGTAATGGAAAAGGTCAGAACTGGTGGTGTGTAATGTTCCCTCCTCTGTGTTTTGTAGATATTACAAAAGGACAAGTATCTTATAAAAAAGTATCAGATGAAATGAAAAAAGTTTTAACACCAGAAGAATATAAAATGGTTAATAATAACGCATTAAATATAAATAATAAAAATAATATAAAAGTTAAATTTAAAATATTAGAATTATTAAAAGGTATGGGAATATAAAAATATGCTATATAGTATAAAAATTGAATTATAGAATTAAGAGTTATAATTTATTTTACCTTGTTTTAAATATTTACTCTTAATTCTAAACTTAAAATGTGGCATTAATTTAAATGAAAGTTTATACAGCATACTTCTTAATAAAACATTGTATACTGTAAGATAATTTTAAGATAACTCTCAGAAAATATTTTTCTGAGCATTTAGAAAATGCTCCAATGTCACCTTTAACATTGACTTTTTTGGTTTTGAAAAATAAGGTTCAATTAATTTTTTTTGTACAAGTCTATTAATCAAATTAAATATGTCATCACTAGCATAAGGTTTAGAAAATTTATAGCAGTTTTCAGTCATAATGTTTAGGATATCTCTGGAATTTAACAGCTTTTCTATATTTTCCTTGAATTTTTCTATGTCAGTTAAATCTATAGCAAGATTATGTTTTAGTAAAAATTCTGCATTTTTTTCCTCTTGACCAGGTATAGGAGAAAGAAGACCTATTGGTATTTTACATATTAAAGCTTCGGTAATAGTAAGTCCTCCTGGCTTAGTCAAAAGAAGATCACTAGCTTGCATATATTTGTTTACATGTTGAGTAAAACCTATAATTATTGTGTTTTTTAGAGAACTTTCTCCAATTTTTAAAAGTTCTGAGTAAAGTTTTTTATTTTTACCTGTTATTATTATTATTTGAATATCCGCATTAACTTTATCCAACTGTTTATATATGTTTAATATTTTTCCCATACCTAAACTTCCACCCATGATTAATATGGTGAATTTAGAAGGAGACAGCCGTAAGCTTTTTAAAATATCTTCTCTGCAATAATTTATGCTAAATTCAGGTTTAACAGGTATACCTAAATTGTAAATGGTATTCTCTGAGATGCCCTTAGATATCATTTTGTCAATCATATCTTTGTTAGAAACTACATAGGCATCTAAATAAGGGTGAAGCCAGGAATTGTGAGGATAATAATCAGTAATTATACACATACAAGGTATGGTCATATTATATTTTGATTTTAGCACTGACAACATTTCAGCAGAAAACGAATGAGTGGATATTAATATATCCGGATTAAAATCATTAATAAGCGGAAGTAATTTACAAGTCATAGCTTCAATAAGTCTTGAACTTATAACATTTGTAATTTTATAGTCATATTCCGAATATGTATATAATTTTCCATATAGGTAAGGATATACCTTTAAAGATTTCAAATATCCTCCTATCACTACCTTATCTATTATAGGATTTATATATTTAAGAGTATCAATAATCTGTATTTCTGATTGTGGTGCTCTTAAAACTATGTGATCTTTTAGGGCTTCTGCAGCGGTGCCATGACCACCACCAGCAGAAATTGAAAGAATTAAAACCTTCATTTAATCACCTTCTGATTCAATGTGTAATTTTATTATATAGAATGCAGTAAAAATAATAAACTAGTTTAACAAACATTTAAGAAAAAATTAATAATAAAGAATACTAGTAAAAGTTAAATATAATAGTAGTATTAGCGTTTACATATATATTAATCAAATAATACATAACAATTAGATAAATGCAGATAATATAGTATATACACTAATGATACATATATTAAAAGTGTTCTTATTATAATTACTATAAAAATACTTGTAAGGAAGAGGTGTAAATTCATGAGGACCACTAAAAAGAGAATAATATATACTGCCCTAGTAACACTTATTGTAGTATTTTCAAGTACCTTTGCAGTTTTAATGACTCTTGAGAGGAATGATTATAGAAATTATTTACAAGGTGAATATGGTAAAAGTATGTATGAATTAATAGATGCAGTTGAAAATATAAGGGTAAATCTAACTAAAGCAGCTATAGTTGGTTCAAGAGAACAGAAAATAGCCGTTTTTGAGGAAATATTTAGGCATTCTGCTGTAGCAAGTGATAAACTGCATTCACTGCCGGTATCACAGCCAACAATATCAGATACTAGTAAATTTTTGACTCAAACTGGAGATTTCTGCTATAGTCTAGCTAAATCCTCTACAGAAGGTAATCAGCTAACTGATGAAGATTATAAAAATATAGAGGAATTAAAAAAGGAATCTGTTACTTTAGAAAATCAATTGAAATCTGTATCGGATAACATAAATCAAGGAAAAGTAGGGTGGGGAGAAATAAGAAAGAAGATTACTGGAGTTCTTGCTAAAAGCAATACAACATCTATATCTCAGCAATTTGAAGGAATACAAAAGCAAATAGTTCAATATCCTGCGTTAATTTATGATGGGCCATTTTCAGATAATGTACTTGAAATAACACCTAAAGTTAACTCACAAAAGGAAGTATCAAAGAGTGATGCAGAGAAAATAGCCAGAGGAGTTATAGGAAAAAATAAAATAGAAAATCTAGAAGTATCAGAGGTTAGTGGAAAGACCGATATAAAGACCTATAGATTTACAGCGGCACTTAAAGGTAGAACCAGGAAAGAGGATAGGGTAGTTTGTGAAATAAGTAAAAATGGAGGAAAAATATTTTACTTAATAAATGATAGAAGTATAAATAATAGTTCAATAAATGTAGCAAAAGCGGTGGACATTGGCTTGAAATATTTAAATGACTTAGGGTATCAGAATATGATCTCCACATATTCTTTAAAATATGGCAATGTAGCAGTTATAAATTATGTATATAGTCAGAATGGAATTGTTATGTATCCAGATCAAATAAAGTTAAAAGTAGCTTTAGATAATGGAGAAATCATAGGGGTGGAATCAGAGAAATATTTAGTAGCCCATGAAGATATCAGGAAAATATCCAATCCTAAAATAAGTTATGAAAAAGCTAGAGAAAAAGTTGGAAGCAGGTTAAATATATCAAACCAAAGGATTACCATAATTCCTACAGATACTAATAAAGAAGTATTATGTTATGAGTTTTCCGGTAACTATAATGATGATGATTTCAAAGTTTATATAAATACGGAAACTGGATATGAAGAAAGAATAATTCAAATAATAAATACCCCAAATGGTCAGCTTACCATATAAATATTAAATCACACTCCTGTGGGTGTGATTTTTTAAATGTATTTTAATATAAGAATCAATTGATAATGCATTTAAATATGAAAATTACTTTGGTATAATTAAAATACTATACTAATAGATATTAACATAGTACTGGAATGAAAAAAGAAACGATAAATTGGAGGGTGCGAAAATGTTAAGAAAGGAAGGTGAAAAATCTTATAGATTTACTAAGAATCAATTCTATATGTAATTTTAAGTATACAGTGTAATATTTATATCTTAGTAAAGTATAAGTATATCATGAAAAAAAAGGCTATTATATCTGTATCTAGTAAGCAAGTTGATAATGAAATTATAGAAGTTGTTACTCCAGGCAATTTTTACAGAAAAGATGATTCTTATTATGCTGTTTATGAGGAAACTGAGCTTTCCGGTATGGAGGGAACTACTACTACACTGAGAATAAAAGATAATAAATTTTCTCTTATAAGAATGGGAAGTACCAGTACTAAAATGGATTTTAACAAAGATAAAGGGAGTGTTTCAATTTATAAGACACCTTACGGTACTGTAGAATTAAAAATAGAAACTAGTAAATTAAATATAAATGTAAATGAGGCAGGAGGGGATGTATTTGTCAACTATAGTATGAGTGCTGCCGGACAAGCTCCCCAAAATACACAATTGAAGATAAATATAAAAACACAGGATTAAATTTCCTGTGTTTATTTGTGATTAAAAATATTAATATATGGTAATTAATTAAATATTAGATGAGTTTTATACTCAGATAAAGTTTGCCATAAGTAATGCTTTTCTGTGAATGGGCATAACAAAAACTTATTCGGAGATAATGTAGTGATTATTCTTCATCAAAAAAGGCAAAAGTATTGGCAATGGCAATCTTGGGATAAAATTAAAAGGAGAGCATATATGAAAAGATATTTCACAGATAAAGAAAAGGTATATTGTAAAATAATTGATATATTATGTGAATATAAGGGTTTGCATAAACAGGATTTACTTCAAATATTAAAGGATAGATCCTGTAAACACTTATATTTTTTGCTTATTAAAAAATACAAATGCTGTGATTTAGAATTGATTCAAAAAGACTTTCCTCTATTAAATAAGAATAACATAAAGAATAATATAAAAAAAGCAGAAGAGAAATTGTTATTAAATAAACACATAAGAGAAATGTACTTTGAAGCAGAAGAAATACTGAATAAAGCAAAATAAAACAAATAATTTTCTAATAAGAAAATAAAAGAACTAGAATATAAAGAAAAAATATGATATTATATTAAGTATGTTTTTCATAAAAACATACTATTCGTATTATAAGGGTACTTTTAATTATAAGACTAATTAAATATTTTGTCAATAGTTTTCAGAATTTTATTTTAGACTATGTAATTAAAAGTTTATAAAATAATGAATTTTATTATGATAAAAGTGTAGGGGGTGACGCTGCTTTTAAAAGCAGGAATTTTTATGAATACAAAATATATATTTGTAACAGGAGGAGTAGTATCTTCATTAGGAAAGGGAATAACGGCTGCTTCATTAGGAAGATTATTAAAAAATAGAGGACTTAAAGTTTCAATTCAGAAATTTGATCCATATATAAATATAGATCCAGGGACTATGAGTCCATATCAACATGGAGAGGTTTTTGTCACAGATGACGGAGCAGAGACAGACTTAGATTTAGGCCATTATGAAAGATTTATAGATGAAAGTTTAAGTAGAAACAATAATATTACCACAGGAAAAATATACTGGTCAGTGATATCAAAAGAGAGAAAAGGAGATTATTTAGGGAGTACGGTTCAAGTAATTCCTCATATAACAAATGAGATAAAATCAAGAGTATATAAAGTTGCAGAAGGAAAAAATATAGATGTAGTTATAACTGAGATTGGAGGTACTGTAGGAGATATAGAATCACTGCCTTTTTTAGAAGCTATAAGACAGATAAAATATGATGTTGGTGTTGAAAATGTATGTTTTATACATGTTACATTAGTACCTTATTTAAAAAAATCAGGAGAATTGAAAACCAAGCCTACTCAACATTCAGTTAAAGAATTGAGAAGTATAGGTATACAGCCGGATATAATAGTGTGCCGTTCAGAGAAATTAATTTCCAATGATTTAAAAGAAAAAATAGGGTTATTTTGTAATGTAGAAAGAGATTCGGTGATACAAAACTTAGATGCAGAAAATTTATACGAAGTGCCACTAATGCTTCATAGAGAAGGTCTGGATAACTTAGTATGTAAAAAATTGAAGTTGCAATGTAATGAGACAGATAATACCGAATGGATTATTATGGTAGACAAAATAAAAAAATTATCTAAAAATGTTAATATAGCTTTAGTAGGAAAGTATGTAGAACTTCATGATGCATACATATCTGTAGTGGAGGCATTAAGTCATGGGGGATATGCTAATGATGCAAATGTAAATATAAAATGGCTGAATTCTGAGGATATCACAAAGGACAATATAGAAGAGTATTTAAAGGATATAGATGGAATATTGATTCCAGGAGGTTTTGGTGATAGAGGAATAGAGGGAAAAATACTAGCAGCAGGTTGGGCTAGAAAAAATAAAATCCCTTTTTTCGGTATATGTCTTGGAATGCAATGTGCTTTAATAGAATTTGCTAGAAGTGTACTTAAATACGAAGGAGCTCATAGTTCAGAGATAAACCCTGAAACCAAATATCCTGTTATAGATTTAATGCCAGATCAGAAAGACATAGATGAAAAGGGAGGCACTATGAGACTTGGGAAATATCCTTGCAAACTTTTGAAAAATAGTATTTCTTTTAAAGCTTATGGGGAAGATGTCATATATGAAAGACATAGGCATAGGTATGAATTTAATAATATTTATAGGGATGAATTAATAGAAAGTGGCTTAGTACTTTCAGGAACAAGTCCTGATTCAAAACTAGTAGAAATTATAGAAATAAAGGAGCATCCATGGTTTATAGGTGTACAATTTCATCCGGAACTTAAATCAAGACCTAATAGACCCCACCCTTTATTTAGAGATTTTATAAAAGCATCTTTGAATAGTAAGCATAAGTTCGATTAAACAACTAGCTATTTAATATATTTAACCAGTTGTTAATTTCTAGGTATTATGGTGTGGTAAACATAATAAATTTTTGTCGAAAGAAAATAATATAATTATAGGTTATTATAGAGAATTTTATGAAGGATTTTGATGATATTTATAGAAATTAAATATATAAATAGTTGTTTAGATAAGTTCTTCTAAGGTTCAGATGGAGATAAGCATTTCTCTACAGCAAACTCCACCTGAACCTTAGAATTACTTGATAAAAAGTTCAAGATACAATTTAGGAGGTGAGTTTTATGATATTTGAAACAAATATGGGTATTGCCATAAAAACCTTAGAAGGAAATTATATTCTTAAAAATTTTTCTGCATTTAATCTAAATAAAATTAATGAAAATTCTACTTCCCTAAATGTGAGCTTTTTAAATAATAAAATATTGTCTTTAAAAATAAAATGTATATTTTGTGAAAATACACATTATTATAAATACAGTATAGGTGAACTTATTAGAAAAGATATGATAATTGGAGGATGTGATATGTTAGGATTACCTATATTATACATAGGTAACTGTAAAATCATAGAAAATGAAATTCTAAAACACAATAAAGTTAACACCAGAATATATGCAATGATATAATTTTTTTATTATTTATACAAAAAATATGGATTAAACTATGAAAAAAGGGTATAATGTATGTTAAAAGTATCCTTTCTTTATAAAATCTTTTTAGTTGATAAAATATATTCATATATATATTCAATATTTATTTTTAGTATTCCCTAATTAAACTATAGTATGATTTGAATTTAAATAATTGTGAGGTGTTACCTTTTGAAGGATAAAGATATAAATGACATGACAGTTACTGAGTTGAGAGAAGTTGCCAAGGCTTTGCAAATAAAGAATATATCGAGATATAAAAAAGTTGAATTAATTGAAGAAATAAAAAAAGTTTCTCCAGCACACATAAAAAAAGATGGAGTTATTCTTAGAGAGAAAATAAGTCCTAAGAATGAATCAGTAGGAAAGTGCAGGGAAGTAGAACACACTTCAAAATTGGATGAAGTGAAGCTTCAGGAACCAAAGATAGAAGAATCAAAAATAAATTGTGGTGAAAAAAAAGAAAAACTTAAAGAGATGATAAATGAATCAGATAGTGCAAGGGGAGTACTTGAGATAATTGAAAATAATAATTATGGATTTTTAAGAGGAAAAAATTATTTAACAGGTCCTGATGATATATATGTATCTCCTTCTCAAATAAGAAGATTTAACTTAAAAACTGGAGATGAAGTCTGTGGAAAGGTCAGAACTCCAAAAGAAGGAGAAAAATTTAAGGCACTATTGTATGTTGAGAAAGTAAATGGAGAAAATCCAGAAAGAGCAGTTGGAAGAAAACCTTTTGAAACCCTTACTCCCATATATCCCAATCAAAGACTAAGGCTAGAAACTAATAGTTCAGATTTATCTACTAGACTTATGGACATAATCTCGCCTATAGGAAAAGGTCAGAGAGGAATTATAGTTGCCCCTCCTAAAGCAGGTAAAACTACTCTTCTAAAAAAAATAGCCCAAAGTATTTCAAAAAATCATCCAGAAATAAAACTTATAGTTGTACTTATAGATGAAAGACCGGAAGAAGTCACAGATATGCAAAGATCTATAAACGGAGAAGTGATTTATTCAACTTTTGATGAAGAACCAGAACATCATACTAAAGTTGCTTATATGGTACTTGAGAGAACAAAGCGAATGGTAGAACAAGGACAGGATGTAGTAATACTTTTAGATAGTATTACCAGGCTTTCACGAGCTTATAATTTAACTATAACTCCCACAGGGAGAACTCTTTCAGGAGGATTGGATCCTGGAGCACTTGTAATGCCTAAAAAATTTTTTGGTGCAGCAAGAAATATAGAAGAAGGAGGAAGCCTTACCATACTTGCCACTGCTCTTATTGAAACTGGAAGCAGGATGGATGATATGATATTTGAGGAATTTAAAGGAACTGGTAATATGGAAGTTCACCTGGACAGGAAACTTCAGGAAAGAAGAATATTCCCTGCTATAAATGTATATAAATCAGGTACAAGAAGAGATGATTTGCTCTTTGAAAACAGAGCAGAAAAAGAGACTGCTTTTAATATAAGAAAAGTATTATATGATGAAAATAATAATCAAAATATTTTAGAACAGTTGATAAGTTTAATGTCAAAAACTAAGAATAATATGCAGCTTATTAACATTGCCAATAAAATGGATATAGGAAAATATGCAAATAAATAATTGAGATAAAAACCTGTCTTAAAAAAAGACAGGTTTATAAGTAAAGTGAGAAACTTTATTCTTCATTTTTTAAATTGAATTTCTTCAAGAATCTATCAACTCTTCCACCGGCATCTACTAATTTTTGTTTACCGGTAAAGAAAGGATGGCACTTAGAGCATATTTCCACTTTTAATTCTTTTTGTGTTGAACCAGTTGTAAAAGTGTTTCCACATGCACACTTGACTACCGAATCATGATAGTATTCTGGATGTATGCCTTTTTTCATAATATTCACCTCTTTCAAGTTTAAAGAGAACTTTAAATTTTAACTTCTGTATTATAACATAGAGGTGAGATTAAGTCAAATTTTGCTTTTCTATAACACTGTTAGTATTAAAAAACTATATTCAAGTTATAAATTAAATCTGTTTATTATATTATTTAATTCAACATAGATATTTTTAAGTTCCTGCATATTTTCATTTATAGCTTCTATGGAGTTATTCTGTTCTTCCACTGAAGCGGCCAATTGCTGACTTCCAGCAGAAGATTCCTGTGAAATGTCAGATATATTTCTTATGGCTTGTATAACGGAATTTTTATTTAGTTCTACTTGATTAATCTTTTCAGTCAATATATCTACATTTGTTAGCATATCATTTATAGAGTTTTCAATCATTAAGAATAATTTATTGGATTGTTCCGTATTTTCATTGACTTCAGCATTAATTTTATTAGAATCAATAACATTTTTTTGTGCCATTTCTATTTGCTTTTAATACTTTTCATAATGAGTCCTCCTTTTTGCTATAATAAAAAGTAAAGTATTCTAAAAGTGCTTTTATATATCGGCGATTGTTTTGATAATTTAATATATTATATATAGTTTTTTTAAAAAAATATCATATATGTTTTAGGGTTTTTAACTTTTTTAAGAAGAGTAATACCAAAATGCATACTTTTATATATGTTATGACTTTGATAAAATATATTTAATAATTTAAAAAGCTTTTAAAAGGAGGGATGTCAATAGTGAAAAATACATCCGTTGGAGGACAGGCAATAATAGAAGGGGTTATGATGAGGGGTGTACACGGTATAGCTACAGCTATAAGAAAGTCAAATGGTGAGATTATTGTTAACGTAGAAGATAGTATACCCTACAGTAAAAGAAGTATTTTTTTAGGATTACCTATTATAAGAGGATTTGTATCCTTGATAGAATCTCTAGTTATAGGTATACGTTCATTAAATTATTCTGCTTCTTTTTTTGAAGAGTATGAGGAGCCATCTAAATTTCACAGGTGGTTTCAAAATATATTTAAAGAAAAAACTGAAAGTATAATTATGGTAATAACTTTATTTATATCTTTGGTTATTGCCACGGCTTTATTTTTTATATTTCCTACATTTGTGGCAAATATATTTAAAAAATTTTCAGTATATGATAGTATTGTTCTTAATATAATTGAGGGAATAATCAGGGTAATTGTTTTTCTTATATACTTGCTTTTAATAGGGAATATGGAGGATATAAAAAGGGTGTTTCAGTATCACGGTGCAGAACATAAAACTATTTTCTGCTATGAAAATTTAAGGGAACTTACACCGGAGAATGCACAGGAGTTTACTAGACTCCACCCAAGATGCGGCACTAATTTTTTGTTTTTGGTTATGATAATAAGTATAATACTCTTTTCATTAACAGGATGGGGAAACATCTGGGAGAGAATTTTATACAGAATAATTTTATTACCTGTAGTTTCTGGAGTTACCTATGAACTTATAAAATGGGTAGGAAAAAATAATAATTTTTTATCCCAAATTATATCTTATCCTGGACTTATGCTTCAGAAAATTACTACGAGAGAACCAGATTATAAACAATTGGAAGTAGCAATTAGAGCGTTAAAGAGTGCAGAGGGAATAGATAAAGAACAAGAGGAAAGTAGAGAATTATTATAATGGTTAAATTTTATGATGTTAATACACTTTTGAAATATGGCTATAAAGTTTTAAAAGATAAAAAAATCAGCAGTTATATTTTAGATTCTCAGCTTTTATTAGGGAAGGCTATAAATAAGGATAGACTATTTATAGTTATAAATGCAGATCATAAAGTTACTAGAGAAGAAGCCGAAAAATATTATTACTATTTAAAATTAAGAGAAGAAAAAATGCCTGTAAAATATATATTAGGACAATGTGAATTCATGGGAATGGATTTTATAGTAAAACCTGGAGTATTAATACCGCGGCCAGATACTGAAACTTTAGTGGAAAATGCTTTAGAAGAAATAGATAATAATGAGTTTTATAATATATGCGATTTGTGCTGCGGCACAGGAGCCATTGGGATATCGCTGGCTAAGTTTGTGGAACATATAAATGTGGTATGTTGTGATATATCAGATACAGCCTGTGAGGTGGCAGAGCAAAATGTAAGAAGGTACTACAGCTTAAATAAAAGAATAAGTATTGTTAAAAGTGATTTAATGGAGTATTTTATTTTAAACAAAATAAAATTTAATATGATTGTATGTAACCCTCCTTATATAAAAGAAAGTGTTATAGATACTTTAATGGAGGATGTAAAGAACTATGAACCTCATGAAGCTTTAAGTGGAGGAGAAGATGGATTAGAGTTTTATAGGAAAATAGTTAAACAGAGCTTAAAAGTTTTAACTAAAAATGGTATGCTTATGTTTGAGATAGGATATGATCAGAAAAAAGATGTTACAAGTATACTAATGAAATATGGATTTAAAAATACAACCTGTATAAAAGATTTGGCAGGAAAAGATAGAGTCATTAAAGCAGTGATTGCATAACATTTAAATGTTATGCAATAGATATTATTTTTTAAGATTATAACATTTATTGTGATGAGTAGAAATGATATGATATAATAATTAGTTGTGAAAATACTTATACGGAGTGATAAAATTATGTTAGAAAGGCTTAATTTCATAGAAAATAAATATGAAGAACTGTCTATTAAAATAAGTGATCCTACAATCATAGCAGATCAAAAAAAGTGGCAGAAATTATGTAAGGAACATGCAGAATTAGAAGAAATAGTTATGAAATATAGAGAATATAAAGAAGCACTGCAGGATTTGGAAGACAATAAAGAAATGCTGAGGGAAGAAACAGATAAAGATATGAGGGAGATGGAACAGGAAGAAATAAAAAGGCTTGGGGATATTATAGAAAAAAGAGAAGATGAGCTTAAAATATTACTTCTTCCTAAAGATCCGAATGATGACAAAAATGTATTTGTAGAGATAAGAGGCGGTGCAGGAGGTGAAGAAGCAGCTTTATTTGCAGCAAATCTTACCAGAATGTATACAAGGTATGCAGAAATTAAAGGATGGAAAGTAGAAACTATAAGTTTAAGCGCCACTGATATAGGGGGATTTAAAGAAATTGTATTTATGGTAAAAGGTAAGGATGCCTATAGCAGGTTGAAATATGAAAGTGGCACTCACAGAGTGCAGAGAGTTCCAGATACAGAATCCAGTGGAAGGATTCATACATCAACGGCTACTGTAGCTGTACTGCCAGAAGTTGATGATGTAGATATAGTAGTTAATCAAAATGATATAAGGATAGATGTATTTAGGGCATCAGGTCATGGGGGACAGTGTGTCAACACTACTGATTCAGCAGTGAGAATTACACATTTACCGACAGGCCTTGTGGTATCCTGTCAGGATGAAAAATCTCAGCTTAAAAATAAAGAGAAGGCTATGAAAGTACTTAAATCAAGGCTTTATGAAAAAGCTCAGGAAGAAAGAAATGCAAGTATTGCAGAAGATAGAAAAAATCAGGTGGGTACAGGGGATAGAAGTGAGCGAATAAGAACTTATAATTATCCACAGGGAAGAGTTACAGATCATAGAATAGGAATGACTTTATATAAACTTGATTCATTTTTAAATGGAGATATAGATGAAATAATAGATGCATTAATAACAGAAGATCAAGCCCAGAAGATGAAATCCATAGGCAGCAGATAAGAATTATTAGGAGAATTCAGAGAGGAGATGGAAACCGTTAAATTGCACTAACGGGAAAGTATGAATATAGATAAAGCCATTAGAAAGCAAAAAAAATCTTATAAGATATTTATGCTGTCAATGGTTTTTATTTTTTTTCTCTTACCAATAGTTTTTATTTTAAACAGAAAATTTCATGTGTTTTATATGTTTTATCTTATAGTTTTAGAGAGCCTAATTTTTTTAACAATTATTATTACAATTAATAATGAGTTTTTAAAATTTGAGTATGATGGATATAGGATAAAAATAAATATGGGAGTGAGAAATGTTAAATTAAACATAATATGTGATAAGATTGTATTAGTACATGTGGAAAATTATGTAGTAAAAAATGATAAAGCAGTGGACTTTAGAATTATCTTTTTATCTACGGTTAAATCTAGAAATAATAGAATCATTCCTGTAAACAGGGATTTTTTGAAAAAACGCCCTTATTTAGCTCATCAGTACAATAAGCTTAAAATTTTACGTCCCAATGCAAGATTTTATTATACTATAGTAAAAAATGGAGGATTAAGTAAATATCTTTTTTTGGATACTGTCTATAAAAGTTGTGTTTATGCCTATTTTACTAAAGAAACTATAGAAAAAATAAAATACTATAGGGAGAATTCGGAAAATTACAATCTATATAAGAAAAATATAACTACTTGAAAATATAATTCATATATTATAGATTATTACAATAGATATGAAATATAAATAATAGATAAAGGTGAGTTTATTTTGCATATAGATATGTTCTATATAGTAATAATAGGAAGCATAGTATCTCTTTTAGGAACTATGATAGGTGCTTCATTAGGAGCAGCAGTGAAAAAACCGTCTAATAAGTTACTGGGGTTTATAATTGGTTTTGCAGGGGGAGTAATGTTATCGGTGGTAGTATTTGATCTGATCCCAGAGGCCACTAGCAAGTGGAGTTTTTTGTATACTATATTATTTGTGATTTTAGGAGTTATAATTATTGCTATAGTTGATGATAAAATAAATATAAACAATTCTAACCGGCACATTAGGGCAGCATTTATGGCTTCTTTAGGACTCATGCTTCATAATTTCCCGGAAGGAATAATAGTGGGATGTGGGTTTGCAGCAGGTAGTACACTTGGAATAAAAATGAGTATTATAATTACAATTCATGATATACCAGAAGGTATTGCGGTAGCGGCACCCCTTGTGGCTTCTAAAGTGAAAAATTCAAAGATACTTTTTTATGCCTTTATTACAGCTTTTCCTACTGCCATAGGAACCTTTACAGGTGCTTATATAGCAAATATATCTCCTAATGTATTAGGCATGTGTCTTTCTATAGCCTCTGGAATAATGCTGTATGTTATATGTGGAGAGATGATACCGGAATCTTCAAAACTTTGGGAAGGTATAACAAGTACACTTGGAACTTTAAGTGGCATTATTTTAGGACTTGTAATAGTACAGATATTATAAATCTATAAAATGTAATAAAAGAGCATATTAAAAATTTGTTTTAATTTAAAGAAGGGATATTGTTTTATGAATACAAAAGTAAAAATTTTAGATGAAGGTAATTTAGATATAGAAATTATTAAAGAAGCAGGAGAAATAATAAGAAATGGAGGATTAGTGGCTTTCCCTACTGAAACTGTATATGGGCTTGGGGCAAATGCGCTTGATCCTGAAGCGGTAGAGAAAATATTTAAAGCTAAAGGTAGGCCTCAGGACAATCCCTTAATTGTACATATAGCTGAAATAGAAGATATGAAACCGTTGGCTATAGATATATCACCTGTGGCTCTTAAGTTTATACAGAATTTTTGGCCTGGTCCTATGACTGTAATTCTTCCCAAATCATCTATTGTTCCAGATATTACAAGTGCATCTCTTGATAGTGTGGGAATTAGGATGCCATCTAATGTTATAGCCAGAGAACTTATAAAAGCGGCAAAGGTTCCCATTGCAGCACCTTCTGCAAATGTATCAGGGAAACCAAGTCCTACGGATGTAGACAGGTGTATAGAAGATTTAAATGGTAAAGTAGATCTTATATTAGGAGGAAGCATGTGTGATGTTGGAGTAGAATCTACAGTTATAGATTGTACTGTAAGTCCTAGTTGTATATTAAGGCCTGGCGGTATAACTCTTGAGATGTTGAGGGAAATAGAAAAAGAAGTTTATATTGATCCGGCTATAATGAAAAAAGCTGAGGGAAATAATAGGCCTAAGTCTCCAGGAATGAAGTATAGGCATTATGCCCCTAATGCTCCGGTAAAAATAGTTAAAGGAAATTTAAATAAAACTATTGCAAAAATTAATGAAATGGTAGAGAATTATATAAGTGAAAATAAAGCTGTAGGAATAATTGCTACAGACGAGACAAGAGAATTTTATAAAAATGCATTAGTAATATCTGTGGGAAGTAGGCATAATATGTTAAGTGTGTCTAAAAATTTATTTGAAACACTTAGGAGTTTTGATGATAGTAAAGTTGATATTATAATATCGGAGGCTTTTGAGGAAAAAGGCATAGGATTAGCAATAATGAACAGATTGAATAAATCTGCTGGTTTTGATATTATAAAAGTATAATTTTTTAGAGGAGGTCAGCAGATGGAAAATATATTATTTGTCTGCACTGGGAATACTTGTAGGAGCTGTATGGCAGAAGCTATATTTAATTCTAAATCTGATATAAAAGACATAAAAGCTATTTCTGCAGGATTGTCAGTAGTACCAAATAGTATTGCTTCTAAAAATTCAGTAGTAGTTTTAAAAGAAAATATTGATGTAGATATAAGCAGTAGGAAAGCCCTGCAGTTGAGTAATTCCATGATAAAAGATTCAAAAATTATTTTGACTATGACTGCTTATATGAGAGATATATTAATACAAAATTTTACGGATTTCAAAAATAAAATATATACTTTAAATGAATTTGTTTCATTAAAGGGAGATATAAAAGATCCTTTTGGACAGGATATATATAAATATAGAATTGTCTATGCTGAACTGGAAAATAGTATTTCATTGCTAATAAAGAAATTAAAGGAAGATATGAGCATTAATTAGATGTTGTTATCTTCTTTTTTTGCGAGGTTATGTTTTTATTAAATTATTTGCAATATAATTTTAAATAATATATTATATATTTTTGGAGGTATTTTTTATGAAAATTGCTTTAGGTAGTGACCATGCGGGTTTCCCTTTGAAGAAAGAAATAATAGAACATTTAAAAAATAAAGGCTTAGAGCTTGAAGATTTTGGGACTTTCTCAGAAGAATCCTGTGATTATCCAGATTATGCATTAAAAGTTGGAGAGCAGGTTGTAAGTAAAAATTATGATTTTGGAATATTGGTGTGTGGGACCGGCATAGGAATAAGTATAGCTGCAAATAAGATACCAGGAGTGAGAGCTGCACTTTGTGGGGACACTTTCAGTGCCCACGCCTGTAGAGAGCATAATAATGCTAACATACTAGCTATAGGTCAAAGAGTAGTAGGTGTAGGACTTGCCCTTGATATAGTAGATAATTTTTTATTTACTGAGTTTCAAGGAGGTAGACATCAGAAAAGAATAGATAAAATAGGAGAAATAGAGAAAAAATACAGCAGATAATATACGACTGATTAGTTATAATTATTTACTGCAAATTATTAAGGAATACCTTAATGGAATTGGAGGATATATTTAATGAGTAAAGTAACACAAATAACACATCCACTTATATTACATAAATTAGCTTTGATAAGAGATAAGCGAACAGGTTCTAAAGATTTTAGAGAACTTGTAGAAGAAGTAGCTATGCTTATGGCTTATGAGGTAACTAGAAATCTTCAAACAGAAGAAGTAGAAATAGAAACCCCTATATGTAATACAACTTGTAAGATGCTTTCAGGGAAAAAGGTGGCAGTAGTGCCTATATTAAGGGCAGGTCTCGGAATGGTGGGAGGAATGCTAAAACTTATACCTGCAGCAAAAGTAGGGCATATAGGACTCTATAGGGATGAAACTACATTAAAGCCTGTGGAATATTTTTGTAAATTACCCCAAGACATAGGGGAAAGAGAAGTGATTGTTACAGATCCTATGCTTGCTACAGGAGGTTCAGCTATAGATGCTATAACTATGTTAAAACAAAAAGGTGCTAAGAATATAAGGCTCATGTGTTTGATAGCCGCAGAAGACGGTATAAAATCAGTTACAGAAGCACATCCAGATGTTGATATTTATACGGCAGCCATAGATAAAGAGTTAAATAAAAATGGATATATAGTTCCAGGCCTTGGAGATGCTGGTGATAGGTTATATGGAACAAAGTAAAAATTATTTTAATTTTTAGTAAGAAAAGCCCAATTTATAACTTAATGGGCTTTTCTTAAAGTATTTTATGATAATTCATTTTTAAAGTAGCAAAATTTTAATATATGACCTATAACAGGAAAGGAATTGTTCCAAAACATTATCTAATAGTTTATAATATATAATGTATTAGTATATATTAAGGAGACAATTGCTAACTATGAGGAAAGATTGGGATAATTATTTTATAGATATTGCTTTTCAAGTTGCAGAGAGAAGTACGTGCCCTAGATTGCATGTAGGGGCAGTTCTTGTAAAGAATAGAAGAATAAAAGGTACGGGATATAATGGTAGTCCTAGGGGATTAGAACATTGTGATGAAGCAGGATGTTATATGAAAGATAATCATTGTATAAGAACCATTCATGCAGAAGTGAATTGTTTGCTTGAAGTATCACCAGATGATAGGGAAAACTCTACACTATATGTAACCCATATGCCTTGTCCGGAATGCCAAAAATTAATAATTAACTGTGGAGTTAAAAGGGTTATATATTGTGAAGATTATATACCAGAAATTAATTGGTTTAAAAAAGTACCTGAAATTGAATTAATATGTATAAAAAGAGTAAAATAATATAATATCTGGATGAAATATTTTTAGATTCATATGAAATTGATTATAATAAATACTTTTATTCTTCTGAATCTTAAAAATCAAGTGATCCTTGGGTTTAGGTGGAGTTTGCCATAGAGAAATACAGAAATACTTATCTTCATCTGAACCTTAGAAGAACTTATCTAGGCGCGTAGAAGTGCTTATCTTAGCACTGGTAGTGTTCAGATAAATCATAAAGGGGCATAAAGCGCTAATTTCCAATTTTCAGGAATAGGGGATTAACGATAACAGCCTTGGGATAAACAGAAGATATGATTAAGGAAGGTTAATATGAATAGTTTATACCTATTTGCAATAGTATCAACAGTGCTTTCAGTTATATTTACGCCAATTGTTAAAAAGATTGCTTTAAAGTTACAGATTATAGATGTGCCAGAGGGGGATAGAAGGATACATAATAAACCAATGCCTCTCTTGGGGGGATTATCCATATATTTTTCCTTTATAATTACATTGGTGCTTAAAAGAGGAAATCTTACAAGGGCGGAGATGGGACTCGTATTAGGGGCTACAATAATAGTAATAGGCGGATTCTTAGATGATAAATTTGATATAAAGCCCAGATATAAATTAATATTTCAAGTTGCAGCTTCTATAATTTTAATTATTTATGGAGTAAAAATAGTGTTAATTACTAATCCTTTTAGCAGCTTGTATCAATTTACCAATGTGGGAGTAATGTCTATCCCATTAACTATAATTTGGGTAGTGGGTATTACCAATGCCTTAAATTTGATAGATGGTTTAGATGGTTTGGCATCAGGTATTGGGTTGATATCTTCTTTGACTATTTTGATTATAGCATTATTAAATAATAGATATGAAGCTGCAGTGCTTGCCATTATACTGTGTGGGTCTATACTTGGATTTTTACCCTATAATTTTAATCCTGCTTCTATATTTATGGGAGATACAGGAGCACAACTACTTGGATTTTTACTTGCATCTATATCCATTGAAGGAGCTATAAAATCTGCTGCAGCATTTTCTATAGCAGTTCCTATTCTTGCACTTGGAATACCAATATACGATACTCTTTTTGCTGTGATAAGAAGAAAGATAAATGGTAAACCTATTATGCAAGCTGATAGAGGACATCTTCACCATAGACTTCTTGACATGGGATTTAGTCAGAAACAAGCTGTTGGAACAATGTATGCTATAAGTGCAGTGCTAGGCAGTTTTTCTATAATAGCTATGGAGATAAATGCACAACTATCTTATTTTCTTCTGGCGATAATTATGATGGTTTTAGTTTTTATAGCTTGGAGGGCGGGGTTTTTTGAACATAGAGATTAAGGTATCTTTCATTTTTCAGTTGCGTTAGATACCTAAAAATGGAGGTTTTAATATGAATAAACTTAAAATTATCACAATCTTTGGAACAAGGCCTGAAGCAATAAAAATGGCTCCGTTAATTAAAGAGTTTGAAAAAAGACGTAATATAGAAAATAAGATATGTGTTACAGCGCAACATAGAGAAATGCTGGATCAAGTTCTAAAACTTTTTAATATTATACCTGACTTTGATTTAAATATAATGAAAAGCAATCAAACATTGACAGGTATAACCAGCAGGGTACTTCAAGGACTTGAAGAAGTATTTGATAGAGAAAATCCAGACTTAGTGCTTGTTCATGGAGATACTACTACTACATTTGCAGGAGCACTAGCAGCTTTTTATAAAAAGATAAGAGTAGGTCATGTGGAAGCAGGTCTTAGAACTTATGATAAATATTTTCCTTTCCCAGAGGAAATGAATAGAAAACTTACGGGAGCTATAGCCGATCTTCATTTTGCACCAACATCTGGCTCCAGAGAGAACCTCCTTAGGGAAGGAGTACCTATGAATGAAATATTTGTTACCGGCAATACAGTAATAGATTCAATGAAATTTACTGTGGATAAAGACTATGTGTTTAATAATAATGAATTAAATGATATAGATTATCATAAAAGTAAAGTAATAATGGTAACTGCTCATAGGAGGGAAAATTGGGGAGAAGGCATTGAAAATATTTGTAATGCATTAAAAAAAATAGTAGAAGAAAATAAAGAAGTAGAAGTAATATACCTTGTACATTTAAATCCTAAAGTGAAAGATATAGTATATAAAATACTTGGAAATA
The DNA here is from genome assembly GCF_000016505.1 of Clostridium kluyveri DSM 555. Classification (NCBI taxonomy): domain Bacteria; kingdom Bacillati; phylum Bacillota; class Clostridia; order Eubacteriales; family Clostridiaceae; genus Clostridium; species Clostridium kluyveri. The sequence continues at coordinate 3,740,286 of NC_009706.1, read as the reverse complement.
TTAATAGAGTTCATCTCTTAAATCCTTTAGATACTAAAGAAACTCATAATTTGATGGATAGATGTTATATGGTTATGACTGATTCAGGGGGACTTCAAGAAGAAGCTCCACATCTTGGAAAACCTGTATTGGTGCTTAGGAATGTAACTGAAAGACCAGAAGCGATAAAAGCGGGTACAGTAAAATTAGTTGGAATAAACAAAGAAGATATAGTAAGATTGGCAAGTGAACTTATATCAGATTCCAGTAAATATGATGTGATGAGTAGAGCCGTAAATCCTTATGGGGATGGCAAGGCATCAGGGAGAATAGCTGCAGCTATCTTGCAGTACTTTAATATAGAAAAAGGGGAATATGAAGAGTTTATTTGAGTATACTATGTTTTTAGGCTAGTAAGTTAATTATAGAAGTGTAAAAAACCTTTGTGTTTTTTTTAACAACAACATTGACAACGTTATGATTACTTAGTATAATTAGCTTGTCATCAGGATATTAAACATCGGATAGGTTAAATTTTGGTTAAAAATAAAATAAACTTTTAGGAGGATTTACTATGAGAGAAGTAGTTATTGTAAGTGCAGTGAGAACAGCTATAGGAAGTTTCGGTGGAACTTTGAAAGATGTTCCAGCAGTGGAATTAGGAGCTGTAGTTATAAAAGAAGCAGTAAAAAGAGCAAATGTTAAGCCAGAACAAATAGATGAAGTTATATTTGGAAACGTAATACAGGCAGGTCTTGGTCAGAGTCCAGCGAGACAGGCAGCTGTAAAAGCAGGTATTCCTGTAGAAGTTCCAGCATTCACATTAAATAAGGTTTGTGGTTCAGGACTTAGATCAGTAAGTTTGGCAGCTCAGGTTATAAAAGCTGGAGATGCTGATATTGTCGTAGTTGGTGGAATGGAAAACATGTCTGCTGCTCCATATGTACTCCCAAAAGCTAGATGGGGACATAGAATGGGAGAAGGAAAAATAGTTGATGCTATGATAAAAGACGGACTTTGGGAGGCATTCAACAATTATCACATGGGAATTACAGCTGAAAACATAGCAGAAAAATGGGGTTTAACAAGAGAAGAGCAGGATGAATTTTCAGCAGCGTCCCAGCAAAAAGCAGAAGCAGCTCAAAAAGCAGGTAAATTCAAAGATGAAATAGTTCCAGTAACTGTTAAGATAAAAAAGAAAGAAGTAGTTTTTGATACTGATGAGTATATAAAACCAGGAACAACTGTTGAAACACTGGCAAAATTGAGACCAGCATTCAAAAAAGATGGAACAGTTACAGCAGGTAATGCTTCAGGAATAAATGATGCAGCAGCAGCTTTAGTTGTGATGAGTGCAGATAAGGCAAAAGAACTTGGAATTAAACCACTTGCAAAGATTGTTTCCTATGGAAGTGCAGGATTAGATCCGACAATAATGGGATATGGTCCTTTCCATGCAACAAAAGCAGCACTTGAAAAAGCTAACTTGTCAGTTGCAGATTTAGACTTAATAGAAGCAAATGAAGCATTCGCTTCACAGAGTTTGGCAGTAGCAAAAGATTTAGAATTTGATATGAGCAAAGTAAATGTAAATGGAGGAGCAATAGCTCTTGGACATCCAGTTGGAGCATCAGGAGCAAGAATACTTGTTACATTACTTCATGAAATGCAGAGAAGAGATGCAAAAAAAGGTCTTGCAACATTATGTATAGGCGGTGGAATGGGAACTGCTTTAATAGTAGAGAGATAAATAAAAAATGTTACTTTAAACATGTAAAATAGATGATTTAGACTGTCGGCAAAATTTGTCGGCAGTCTTTTATTTTTGTTGTATTTAATCATTTCTTTTTATATTTGCAAATAGATTCTATTAAAACAAGTGAAAGTGAGCTAGCAAAGAAAAATGTTAATACTATAAGAAAAGATACTGACGAATACAAATTCTATTGTTATATTTTGATCGTGGATGTTCGTCAATAGAATTAATGGCAAAAAATCTATCTTTATTGAAATGGGATCCTTCTACTATTTTTTTGATTTCAAATAATTAATTAACGCTTTATTCAAGCTATATTTTTCTATGTTTATTTTTGGGAATCAAACACTTAAATGTAAATTTATTTGATTTTTTAGTTTGAAATGTTTTAAAATAAAGCATATTTGCTTATTTTAAGTCAATATGTTTATATATGATTAAATAGCTTAAAAAACAGTGTAAAAGCTGTCCATAAATATATATGTTTGCTAAACTTTGTTTTTTTTTTAACAATGCATATTGATAAAAAATTAATTAATTAGTATAATTAATATATTAGAATTGTACGAATTAATTAAATTATTTTGAATAATGATGTTTAAGGTATAAACTTAAATAATTGTGAAGTAACATCATACAATTTCATCATTTATAAAAATTTTTTAATGAACTAATATAGTTTATATTTAAGAATATGAGCACTAAGATTCAAAACACTTGAAATTTAAGTGATTTATAACTTTACTAAAGATTTAAGTTTAAATAAATTTATTTTAGGAGGGTTCATTTTATGAAAGATGCAGTTATTGTAAGTGCAGTAAGAACAGCTATAGGGAGTTTTGGTGGAACTTTAAAAGATATTTCTGCTGTAGATTTGGGGGCAATAGTTATAAAAGAGGCTGTAAAAAGAGCAGGTATAAAACCAGAACAAGTAGATGAAGTTATATTTGGAAATGTAATACAGGCAGGTCTTGGACAAAGTCCAGCGAGGCAAGCTGCTGTAAAAGCAGGCATTCCTGTAGAAGTACCAGCGTTTACACTAAATAAGGTTTGCGGTTCAGGACTTAGATCAGTAAGTTTGGCAGCTCAGCTCATAAAAATTGGAGATGATGATATTGTTGTAGTTGGTGGAACAGAAAACATGTCCGCTGCACCATATCTACTTCCAAAGGCCAGATGGGGACATAGAATGGGAGAGGGAAAATTAGTTGATGCCATGATAAAAGATGGACTTTGGGAAGCATTTAACAATTACCACATGGGAATTACAGCTGAAAACATAGCAGAAAAATGGGGAATAACAAGAGATATGCAGGATGAATTTGCATTAGCATCCCAACAGAAGGCAGAAGCAGCCATAAAGGCAGGAAAATTTAAAGATGAAATAGTTCCAGTAACCGTTAAGCAGAAAAAGAAAGAAATAATTTTTGATACTGATGAATTCCCTAGATTTGGGACAACTATAGAAGCATTAGCAAAATTGAAACCATCATTCAAAAAAGATGGAACAGTTACAGCAGGTAATGCTTCGGGAATAAATGATGCAGCAGCAGCTTTAGTTGTAATGAGTGCAGATAAGGCAAAAGAACTTGGAATTAAGCCTCTTGCAAAGATTGTTTCCTATGGAAGTAAAGGATTAGACCCAACCATAATGGGATACGGACCTTTCTATGCAACAAAGTTGGCACTTGAAAAAGCTAACTTGTCAATTGCAGATTTAGACTTAATAGAAGCAAATGAAGCATTCGCTTCACAAAGTTTAGCAGTAGCAAAAGATTTAGAATTTGATATGAGCAAAGTAAATGTAAATGGAGGAGCAATAGCTCTTGGACATCCAGTTGGCTGCTCTGGTGCAAGAATACTCGTTACATTACTTTATGAAATGCAGAGAAGAGATGCGAAAAAGGGACTTGCAACATTATGTATAGGGGGAGGAATGGGAACTGCACTAATAGTTGAAAGATAATTTTATATAATGGATTATATTTGTAGTCTAAAATAAAGAACAAAGTAAGTATCGTAATGATTACTTGCTTTGTTTTTTTATTAGAGTAAGTTTTATTTACATAATAATTTTAATTTTGTTTTTAACTAGAGCATGTCTGAAAACTTAAAATTTGATAAAAACCAGATTCTTGGCAGAATTAAGAAAAAAACTGGAGATTGATATTATGGCATGAAAACGATATGAAATGTCAGATAAACAATGGATTCAAAATTTTGGGAGATAAGGTGTACGGCATAAAGGAAATACGGAAATATATTTCATCCAAAGGGGGTATCGTACACAATTCCTCCCAAGTCTAATAGTCAAAATCCATGAAAATGTGATTGATACCTCTATAAAGAACGTCATCTAGTTAGAATGCTTTTTTAATAAAATAGGCTGTGCAGATAAGTGTAATAATATTCATAAAAGTTAATATAAGTAATATAAAATCTCTATTATTTTATAAAATATCGTATATTATGGCATTTACAGTTAAAATATCAAAATATAAATGAATAAGTCAAATATAAACGGAAATATTCATATATACTTCTGTTTATATGACTTTGTGTTTTTTTTAACAAGAAATATTGATTAAATATCAATTAACTAGTATAATATAATTGTGTGAATTAAATTGCTTATTTGAAATAATCAATATTTTAAATAGGTTTAGATAATTGTGAAATTCGTATGGGAGATTTCAGGATTTGTAAAAGTTTTCTTAAGATAAATGCGACATTTTTGTAAAAATTGTAATGATAATTAGTTAAAATTATGAAATTTAACATAATTGTAATTTTACAATAATCTGAATGTAAAATATCATAAAAAATAAATTATAGGAGGATTTGTTATGAGAGAAGTAGTTATTGTAAGTGCTGTAAGAACAGCGATAGGAAGTTTTGGGGGAACTTTAAAAGATGTTTCTGCTGTAGATTTAGGAGCTATAGTTATAAAAGAAGCAGTAAAAAGAGCAGGTATCAAACCAGAACAAGTAGATGAAGTTATATTTGGAAATGTAATACAAGCAGGTGTTGGACAAAGTTTAGCAAGACAATCAGCTGTATATGCAGGTCTTCCAGTAGAAGTACCAGCTTTCACAGTGAATAAGCTTTGTGGTTCAGGACTTAGAACAGTAAGTTTAGCAGCTAGTCTTATCAGCAACGGAGATGCTGATACAATTGTAGTTGGTGGATCAGAAAACATGTCTGCATCTCCATATTTAATTCCAAAAGCTAGATTTGGATATAGAATGGGAGAAGCAAAAATATATGATGCTATGTTACATGATGGACTTATAGATTCATTCAACAACTATCACATGGGAATCACAGCTGAAAATATAGCAGAAAAATGGGGAATAACAAGAGAAGATCAAGATAAATTTGCATTAGCATCCCAACAGAAGGCAGAAGCAGCTATAAAAGCAGGAAAGTTCAAAGATGAAATAGTTCCAGTAACTGTAAAAATGAAAAAGAAAGAGGTAGTTTTTGATACTGATGAAGATCCAAGATTTGGTACAACTATAGAAACATTAGCAAAATTGAAACCTGCATTTAAGAGAGATGGAACAGGAACAGTTACAGCAGGTAATTCTTCAGGAATAAATGATTCATCAGCAGCATTAATCTTAATGAGTGCAGATAAAGCAAAGGAACTTGGAGTTAAACCAATGGCAAAATATGTTGATTTTGCAAGCGCAGGATTAGATCCAGCTATCATGGGATATGGACCATATTATGCAACAAAAAAAGTGCTTGCGAAAACTAATTTAACAATAAAGGACTTTGATTTAATAGAAGCAAATGAAGCATTTGCAGCTCAAAGTATAGCAGTAGCAAGAGATTTAGAATTTGATATGAGCAAAGTAAATGTAAATGGAGGAGCAATAGCTCTTGGACATCCAGTTGGCTGCTCTGGTGCAAGAATACTTGTTACACTACTTCACGAAATGCAAAAGAGAGATGCAAAGAAAGGTCTTGCAACACTTTGCATAGGTGGAGGACAAGGAACCGCTGTAGTAGTTGAAAGATAATTTAAACATATTTTAAATATTTAAGAGAGAAAATAAAGAAAGTATTGATTTAATGCTTTCTTTATTTTTACGTGTCATTAAATATTTATTATCATATAAAATTTTAAATATACAGATTTAATGAGTAATTACTGCAAAATATAGCATTAATTTACTTAGATTAAAGAAAAATAAACAATTTAGAGAAAAATCAAGCTTTTAGATTATATTTTTAGGGTATATAATTAAAGTTGTATGCTGACAAAAGCTGTGTATTATATTAGCTGTAAAGGATTAAATAGTATTATAAATTTATTACATACCTTAGTAAAAGTATGTAATAAGCTTTTGAAATTTTCTATATTATGATAAAATATGTTTAAAAACAGTAATCTAATTTTTAATATGTACTTATTCGTAAAAGGAGGAATTGATGAATAGAGATAGTTTAGGAAATACAAAGATGGTATTTTTAATTAATGTACTAATAGGTATATTGTTAGCGGGTTTATCACAGTTGTTTTTCAAGAGATATGGATTATTTATTCTACTTGGAATGTCTATAGCTATGTTTAATTTTTTTGTTAACAATATACTAGGTAGGTCAATGCTACATAAATTTAAAAATTCATCGGCATTTTTATATCTTATAGGTTTTATTATTAGAATTATGATTGCTACAGGAATAGGGTATATTACTTTTAGATACAACAAATATAATGCAATAGCATATCTGTTTGGCTACACTTGTAATCTATTAGGCATATATATATATTTAGCTTTTGAAAATAACAAAACATAAACGTATAAATAATTATAGAAGGGATGTGATGAAGTGGAACACTTTTCGCCATTGTTTTCAATACATTTGGGATCATTTGATATTCCTATAACTTCTAGTGTTGTGGTACAATGGGGTATTATTTTAATTTTAGCTGTCTTAGCAAAGTTTTTTACACGAAATATGCAAAGACTGCCCGATGGAAGACAGAATGTTGTTGAGATGATTGTTGAGGCAGTACAAAATCTAGTTAAAAATAATATGGGAAAAGAGTACATATCATTTGTGCCGTATATAGGAACTCTTGCAATATATATATTGGTAATGAATATTGCACCAGTAATTATAGGATTAAAAGCTCCTACGGAAGATCTGAGTGTTACATTAGGCTTAGCACTTATAACTTTTGTATTGGTTCAATTTAATGCCATTAAAAAAACTGGATTGAAAAATTATTTTATAGGTTATACTAAACCAGTTGTAATGTTATTGCCCCTTAATATTGTAGAGAGATTAGTTCTTCCAGTGTCTTTAAGTCTCCGACTGTTTGGAAATTTAACTGCGGGAGCTGTAATTATTGGAATAGTATATGAAGGATTAGGAAATATCGCATGGTTCTCACAGTTTTTAATCCCCATTCCTTTACATGCTTTCTTTGATTTATTTGATGGCTCAATACAGATGATAGTATTTGTTATGTTAACAGTAATGAATATAAGAATTGTTGCTGAACACTAATATATTTAATTTTTTAATATTTAATTTATTTTGAAGGAGGATTTTTATTATGAATTTGGATTCACAATCATTTATATCAGGCATGGCAGCTATAGGAGCAGGATTAGCAGCTATAGGATGCTTAGGTGGAGGTATTGGAATTGGTATCGCTACGGGAAAGGCAGTTGAAGGTGTTTCAAGACAGCCAGAGGCAAGTGGTAAAATATTAAGTATGTTCTTTGTAAGTGCAGCCTTGTCAGAAGTAACAGCTATTTATTCCCTATTGATAGCTCTTATTTTAGCATTTAAAGTTTGATTTTATTATATACCTCACCAAATTTAGACATACATTTTAGAGGGGAGGATTGAAGTTTAACATGCAAGTTAATTGGGTTACAGTTGTTATAACAATAATAAATTTTGTTGTATTATACATTATCTTAAGGCATTTCTTCTTTAAACCAGTTGATAATGTACTTACCAGTAGACAACAGGAAATTAATTCAAAGATTAAAAATGCCTATGAAAATGAAAAAAAGTCCAAAGAGTTGGTTACCAAACATGAGGCATTATTGAAAGGCTCAAGAGAAGAAGGTAAAAATATTGTTGAGGGTTATAAAAATAAGGCAGAACAAATTTCAGAAAATGTATTAAATGAAGCACGCAGGGAAGCACAGTTAATACTAGACAGGGCGAAGAATGAAGCAGATAGAGAAAGAGAAAAAGCCCAGGATGACATAAAAAATCAAGTGGTAGATTTAGCTATTTTAGTGTCATCGAAAGCCTTAGAAGGATCTATTGATGAAGAACAACATAGAAAACTTATTAAGGACTTTATAGCTAAGGTAGGTATCTAAAAAGATGTATGAATATTTAGATAGAAGATACGCTCTTGCACTTTATAAAATTGCAGAGGAAAAGGGAAAAGTTGAAGAATATTTAGAGGAATTAAAGGATGTTACAGATATAATAAATAATGATACTCAATTTTTAGAATTTATAGAGCATCCTGAAATTAGTACTGCTGAAAAGAAAAAAACATTTATAAATGTTTTTAAAGGTAAAATAAGTGAAGATATACTTTCGTTTTTACTAATACTTATTGATAAAGGAAGAATTAATCAATTGTATAGTAAGCTTAAAGAAATGGGAAAGATATATCTTGAAAATCATAATACAGTTATTGCTACAGTAAAAACTGTTATTCCTTTAGAAGATGATGAAAGGGAAACTCTAACTGAAAAATTAAGGAGAAAGTTTAATAAAGAAGTTTTGATTAAAGAAGAATTAGATCCTGAAATAATAGGTGGAGTTTATGTTGAAGTAAATAATATGGTTATTGACGGAACTGTAAAATCAAAGCTTTCTGAAATGAAAAAAATAATGCTTAAAGGAGAACAGAGGTGAGCCTATGAACGTAAAACCTGAAGAAATAACTTCAATTATAAAAAGTCAAATAGAAAAATATGAAAAGAAAATAGAGACAGTTGATTCAGGTACAATAATTCAAATTGGTGATGGTATTGCTAGAGTTTATGGTCTTAATGGATGTATGGCAGGAGAACTTTTAGAGTTTCCTAATGATGTTTATGCTATGGCTCTAAATCTTGAACAAGATAATGTAGGCTGTGTTCTTTTAGGTTCTCAGGAGGGAATAAAGGAAGGGAATACAGTAAAGAGAACAGGTAAAGTTGTAGAAGTACCTGTAGGAGAAAATATTATAGGAAGAGTTGTAAATTCATTAGGACATCCTATTGATGGCAAGGGCGCTATTAGTACTACTGAAACTAGAGCTGTAGAGCTTGTGGCACCGGGGGTTATAACCAGGCAGGCAGTTAAGCAACCTTTGCAGACAGGAATAAAGGCTATAGATGCTATGATACCAATTGGCAGAGGACAAAGAGAACTTATAATAGGAGATAGGCAGACTGGTAAAACTGCTATTGCCATGGATACCATAATAAATCAAAAAGGAAAAGATGTAATATGCATTTATGTAGCTATAGGACAAAAACAATCTACAGTAGCACATATAGTGAATAATTTGATAGAGACAAATGCCATGGATTATACTATAGTGGTATCTGCAGCTGCTTCTGAATCAGCACCGCTTCAATATATTGCTCCTTATGCAGGCTGCTCCATGGGAGAATATTTTATGAATAAAGGAAAAGATGTGCTTATAGTATACGATGATTTATCTAAGCATGCAGTGGCATATAGGGCTATGTCTTTGTTACTTCGAAGACCACCGAGAAGGGAAGCATATCCGGGAGATGTTTTCTATCTCCATTCAAGGCTCCTAGAAAGAGCTGCCAAACTTTCAGATAAGTTGGGAGGAGGATCACTTACAGCACTGCCTATAATAGAAACACTGGCAGGAGATGTTACCGCATATATACCAACTAATGTTATTTCTATAACGGATGGACAGATATTTTTAGAAACAGAACTTTTTTATTCCGGTCAAAGGCCTGCTATAAATGCGGGTATATCTGTATCTAGAGTTGGAGGTAATGCACAAATTAAAGCTATGAAGCAAGTAGCAGGTACTCTTAGAATAGATTTGGCACAATATAGGGAACTTGCATCTTTTGCACAATTTGGCTCCGATTTGGATAAAGAATCAAAGAGAACTCTTGAAAAAGGTAAGAGATTAACAGAAATATTAAAGCAGCCTCAATATAAACCAATGGCTGTGGAAAAACAAGTAATGATATTGTTTGCAGCCAGCAGAAATTACATAATGGATATACCGGTAGAAAGAATATCAGAATTTGAAGAAGAATTTCTTGATTATATGGATACCCATCATAGAGAAATAGGAGATGAAATAAAGGAAAAACAAGTTATATCTGATGAATTAAGTGATAAACTTAGAAATGCTATAGAAGAATTCAAAAAAATATTTTTAATAGAGGGATAGGTATATTTATCTCAGGGAGGTGAAATATGGCAGGAGCAGGACTTGTTACAATCAAAAGAAGAATAAAATCAATAACCAGCACTCAAAAAATAACCAAGGCCATGGGACTTATCGCCACCTCTAAACTTAGAAAAGTAAGAAAAAAACTTGAGGCAAATAATAAATATTGCGAGCTTTTTAGTTCTATTGTAAATGAATTAGCAATGGAAGCTGAACAAAATAATATTTATATAAAGGGTAATAAAAGCAATAAAAAATTATATATAGCTTTGAATTCTGATACAGGATTGTGTGGAGGATTTAATGCTAATGTGGTAAATGAGTTAAATTCCATAAGGTCAAAAGAGAAGGAAGATTTCCTCTTAATAACCATGGGACAAAAAGGGAAAATGTATTTTAGAAGACTCAATTATAATATAGAATCAGAATACATAGACATTCCGGATGTTCCTACAATAAAAGAAACAGAAGATGTAGTATATAAAGCATTGGAGCTTTATAGAAATGGTGAGATTGGAGAAATCAATATAGTATTTACTAAGTTTATTTCAACTATTAAACAAAATGTGATTGTTGAAAAATTACTTCCCTTAGAGGTTAAAAAAGTGGAAAAAAGAAATTTTATCGTGAAATTTGAACCATCTGCGGATGAAATGATAGAAGATATAGTGGAACTTCATCTAAGACAAAAATTACTTAATTGTATTATAAACTCAAAAGTTAGTGAACAATCTTCCAGAATGACGGCGATGGATGGAGCTACTAAAAATGCAAATGATTTATTAGATGAACTAAATCTTCAATATAATAGAGAAAGACAAACTGCTATAACGCAGGAAATAACCGAAATAGTTGGAGGAGCAGAAGCTCTAAAGTAAGGAGGGATGTTCATGTCTAATATAGGCAAAGTCGTTCAGGTTATAGGACCTGTAGTGGATATAAAATTTGATGAAGAAAACCTTCCAGATATATATAATGCCATAAGTATAGAATCGGGAAATGCAAAAATTATTACGGAAGTAGCACAGCACTTAGGTGATGATATAGTAAGAACTATATCTATGGAGAGTACAGATGGGTTGATGAGAGGCATGGATGCTTTAGATATTGGAGCACCTATATCTGTGCCTGTTGGAAAACCGGTTTTAGGGAGACTTTTTAATATGCTAGGGCAGCCTATTGATGAAAATGGAGAAGTAGAAGCAGATGAATATTCTCCTATTCATAGACCGGCACCAAGTTTTGAGGATCAATCTGTTAAACCTGAAATGTTTGAAACAGGTATCAAAGTTATTGATCTTATTGCACCATATCAAAAAGGTGGTAAAATAGGATTGTTTGGTGGAGCAGGTGTAGGTAAGACAGTTATTATACAAGAACTTATAAATAATATTGCAAAAGAACATGGTGGATTATCTGTCTTTACGGGTGTAGGAGAAAGAACTAGAGAAGGTAATGACTTATACTATGAAATGCAGGAATCAGGAGTTATAAATAAAACTGCCTTGGTATTTGGGCAAATGAATGAACCACCAGGTGCAAGAATGAGAGTTGCACTTACAGGGCTTACTATGGCGGAACATTTTAGAGATGAAGGACAGGATGTACTTTTATTTATAGATAACATATTCAGGTTTACTCAAGCAGGTTCGGAAGTTTCGGCATTACTTGGAAGAATACCTAGTGCTGTTGGATATCAACCCACACTTGCCACAGAAATGGGTTCTCTTCAAGAAAGAATAACTTCTACAAAACATGGATCCATTACCTCTGTTCAGGCAGTATATGTTCCGGCAGATGATTTAACAGATCCGGCACCAGCCACAACTTTCACACATCTTGATGCCACTACGGTGCTTTCAAGGTCTATATCAGAAATTGGTATTTATCCTGCAGTTGATCCGCTAGCTTCAACATCAAGGATACTCGATCCTAGAGTTGTAGGGGAGGAACATTATAAAGTAGCTTCAGATGTTAAACATATACTTGAAAGATATAGTGAACTTCAAGATATTATAGCAATTTTAGGCGTAGACGAACTTTCAGAAGAAGATAGATTGGTGGTTATAAGAGCAAGAAGAATACAGAGGTTTTTGTCACAGCCATTTTCTGTGGCAGAACAGTTTACAGGATATGAAGGAAAATATGTACCTATAAAAGAAACTATAAGAGGTTTTAAAGAAATACTTGAAGGTAAGTACGATGATTTACCAGAGACAGCTTTCCTGTTTAAGGGAAGTATAGATGAAGTTATTGAATCTGCTAAAAATATGGTGAAAAGTTAAATGTGTGTTGAAAAGGATAAAGTGTAGGTACTTTAAAAAGGAGAATTAATATGGCAGAAGTTCTGAAATTAACTATCCTTACTCCTGATAGAGAATTTTATAAAGGAGAGGTATTAGAAGTAATAACAGATAGCATTCAAGGTAATATAACTATTCTTCCGGGACATATGCCTTTAATTACTACTTTAAAATCCACAGATACTCGTATAGTAGAAAAAAGCGGCAAGGAATTAAAGGCATTTACCTCAAATGGAATATTAGAAATAAAGAATAATGAATTAAAAATCTTATGTGATGTTTGTGAATGGCCAGGAGAAATAGATTTAAAAAGAGCAGAAGAGGCCAAAAAAAGAGCGGAACAAAGATTGGCCCATAAAGATGGAATAGATGTAAAGAGAGCACAGCTAGCGTTAAATAGGGCCTTAGCTAGAATTAATCTACTAAAATAATTCAGTAAATTAGCTTATTTAGCTAAAATAAAAACACTATTAAGAACACCATAACAGGTGATAAACTTAATGGTGTTTTTTTAGTTTAAATATGCACATTCTATTATATAAATTTATATATTAATATAAGACCCTCCTTATGGAATTTTTATTTTTTGAAAACAAAAATTAACCTGTCATTGCTAATTTTAGTAAAAATAATATAAAATAAAAATTTTTGCGAATAGTAATAGAAAAGTTGTCCATAATTTTTAAGGTAAAGGTAAGGAGGTGAAAAGTTCTGCATAGCACTTGCAGAATCACATTATTATGAAGAAACTAGCAATAATATTTTTTTTGATAATATATTTAATATCTTTTCAATGTTATTTAGGAGCATCAGCAAACGGCTATTATAGTAAGCAGATATTTAAAAGAGAAGACAGCACCACTTTAGAAAAAGTGGATTTATTTAAAGATATATTGGATAGAACTCACGGCTATCCCACAGAATGTGGAGGTATGTTAGTTTTTACTACTACCAGTTGTGGGGAAAAAACAGCAAACAAGATATTTATGAAATTAAATGAATATTACAAATTAAATAAGAATGTATGTGAAAATGATCAAATGTATTCTTTGGATTTTAATAATGACTATGTTGAAGGATATATACAGAGTGTGAAATATGAAGACTATAATATTGTAACGGTTAACATCATACAAAAAAGTAATTTATATGAATTAAAGAATATAAAAAGCAATTTAGATAAATGTATCCCAAAGGAAGTAAAAAAGTATAGATATTTCCAGTATGTTAAGGCAAAGGTTGAGAATGGAAAGGTTGAAACCTTAAATAATCAGATAAAAGAAATTCTAAAGTATCGGCATGCATGTAATATTAAAACTGTAACTTTACAAGAAGGATATACTAATACTGCATATACCCATAGATATGAAAGTATACAAAGCAATGGAGATTTAATAGATTTCAATTATGCAGTTATGAAATATGATATGGATATTTATATAATTATGGGAACTCCACAGATAATGGCAGCATATTAATAATATATATTATTGAATTATAATAAGATTTTAGGCATGTACTGTCTTTTTCATACTATTATGTGTTCAAAAATAATTGTCGGTTGAATGAGATATTTTACATAATATTTTGTTAATAGAATCCCATGTGATAGAAAACTATCAGAGGATTTTATTTCCTTAATTCTAAGTGAAATGAGTTTACCATCTTTGACTTGTGAGGTACTTTTATCCGAATGTAGTAATTAGCTAACCACTCCCCATCTTCTTTAAAGTGGGAGATAAGCACTGCTACGCATTTGGATAAGTGAGTCTATTTAACGTAAAAATAAACATTGTTTATAGTCAAGGAATAGTCATTGAATTGGTAAAAATTAATTAACATATCAGCAATTATAGAATGGAGGAACACTATGAGTAAGATAGTAATTAAAGGGGGAAGTAACCTCCATGGAGAAGTTAATATCAGTGCTGCTAAAAATTCAGTGTTGCCTATTATAGCAGCTTCCATTTTAAGTGGAGATAAGTGCATTATAGATAATGTTCCCATGTTGGAAGATGTTTTTGTGATAAGTAATATATTAAAAAGTATATCTGCAGATGTAACTATAGATAAAAAATTAAATAAGATTATTATAGATACTTCTAATATAAGTTATTGTGATCCCTGTAGTGAACTAGTGAAAAAAATGAGGGCATCATTTTTAATAATGGGACCTATGATATCCAGATTCGGAGGATTTAAATTATGTCTTCCTGGAGGGTGTAATATTGGAACTAGACCAATAGACTTACATTTAAAAGGGTTTGCTGCTCTTGGTGCAAAGGTAAATGTAGAGCATGGATTTGTGGAAGCAAAAGCTAAAAAATTAATAGGAAATAAAATATATTTGGATTTTCCATCAGTAGGGGCCACAGAAAATATAATGATGGCAGCAGTAACCGCTGAAGGGGAGACTATAATAGAAAATGCAGCGGAAGAACCGGAAATAAAAGATCTGGCAGACTTTTTGAATAGTATGGGTGCAAATATTACTGGTGCAGGGTCTAGAGCTATTCACATAAAAGGAGTAAAAAATTTAAAAGGAAGTAGTCATAGTCCCATATGTGACAGGATAGAATCAGGAACATTTATGGTAGCTGCTGCTATAACCAAAAGCAAGATTAGAATAAATGGCATAAATGAAGAGTATCTAAAGCCTATAATTGCTAAACTTACAGAAGCCGGGGTATATATAAGATGCGAGGGAAATAGTTTAATTGTAGATGGAAATAGAGAATTAAATCCTATAGATATTAAGACTATGCCTTATCCAGGATTTCCTACAGATATGCAATCACAGGTAACTGGTTTATTAAGTACAGTTAAAGGTACAAGTATTGTAACAGAAACCATTTTTGAAAATAGATTTATGCATGTAATGGAAATGAAAAGAATGGGAGCAAATATAAAGATAGATGGAAGAAGTGCAGTTATAGAAGGAGTTGATAAGCTTACAGGAGCAGAAGTAAAAGCTACAGATCTTAGAGCTGGTGCAGCACTCATACTTTGCGGATTAGCGGCAGAAGGGAAAACAGAAGTTATAGATATATATCATATAGATAGAGGGTATGTAGATATTGAAAAAAAATTAAAATTATTAGGAGCTGATATTGAAAGAGTAAATGAATAATTTTTATATTGTTGATAGAAAAAGGAGAAAAAATAACGAAAATTTTCTTCTTTTTTAATATTTAAAGAGTCTCCAGTGGAATAATTTAAATTATGATGTAATAAAAATATATTAAGTCATAATGTGGGAGAACAAAATGAGAAGATACGTTATAAATTTTTTCAAGAAACTTGTTATTTTAATATTCATGAGCACAGCATTTATAATATTACTTTCATTGGGTATAAACGGTATAAAAATTAGCCAATACATCGTCGTACCTGAATTTTTAATGAAATCCATAAGTAAAAGTTATAATTATAGTCCACAGTATATAAAAGTGTATATAACTGAAGAAAATAAAATAAAAAAGATGAATTTGGAAGAATATATAGTAGGAGTTGTAGCGGCCGAAATGCCAGCAGAATTTTCGGAAGAAGCAATTAAGGCTCAAGCTGTAGCAGCTAGAACTTTTGGAGCAGCCCATATGGAGATATATGGCGGAAAAAAATACAAGAGTAATACAGGGGCGGATGTATGCGATACAGTTAAGTGTCAAGTATTCACAAATAAAGATGAAAGAATGAAGAATTGGCCTGAGTCTGAGAGAGAGGAGTATTGGAATAAGATAGTAAGTGCAGTAAAAGATACTTCAGGCCAGGTGTTAACTTATAAAAATGAATTAGTTATGGAGCCATATTATTTTGCGGTAAGTGGGGGAAGAACGGAAAATGCAGTGGATGTATTTGGAAAGGGAGAAGAATATTTAAAGAGTGTAGAGAGTCCTGGAGAAGAAGGTGCATCTAAGTATAGGACTTCTGTAAAGTTATCCTATACTAACTTTGTAGATAAAATAAATTCTCAATACCCCAATTCAGGATTGTCTATAAAAAATTTATCTAATCAAGTGTCTATAGAATCTAGAAATGAAGGAGGGTCTGTCAAAGAAATTAAATTAGGGTCAGTTACTATATCAGGAGCAAAATTTAGAACTATTATGTCATTAAATTCTTCAGATTTTAATATATATTTTAAAGATAATATCATTATTGAGTGTATCGGATATGGTCATAGAGTAGGAATGAGTCAGTGGGGAGCAAATGCTATGGCTAAGCAGGGTAAGACTTTCAAAGAGATATTAGCTCATTATTACAATAAAACGGAACTTCAAAATTTAGAAGTATTTTATAATAAATAAAGTTTATCTAAGGAGTAAATAATAAAGAGACAAAATGAGATCTCATTTTGTCTCTTTATTATTTTTACAAAAATTATGAAGAAAAAAATTATAAAATATGTATTTTTTGTTATTGTCTGGACAAACTACAAAAAGGAGGTGTTCATATGGACAGAAAAATTTTTAGTAGAGCATTTAACTTTTTAAAGAAGGAGGGTTTTTATATAATCCTATTCATTTGTCTTTGTGTTGTGGCAACAGTTGCAATAATAACTGCTAGAAATAATAAGAATCAAAGTGCCGAGTTGCAAAAAAGTGTAAGTTTACAACAAAAGCAGACCAAAGAAACAGCCCAAACAGATGAAAAGCCTTCTTCCAGTTATGATAATGCTCTCCAGGTAAAAAAGAGTGAAAAAACAAATACTAGCGAAAAAACAAATACTAATCAATCCGAAGAAACTTCAAAAAGTGTATCTAGTTCAATTAGTACTTCTTTTCAAAAGCCAGTGGAAGGAAATATTGCAAGAGCATATTCTGCGGATCCTGTATATTGGGATTCTACAGGTACCTATAGACCAAATTTAGGGTACGATATACAAACAAAGTTGGGAAAACCTGTATTTGCGGCTATGGATGGAAAAGTAGAAGAAGTGAATAAAGCAACCCAAGATGGAGTGGAAGTTATTATAGATCATCAAAATGGGTTAAAGACTGTGTATTCTAACCTAGATGATAATGTTGAAGTTAGTGTAGGGCAAACATTGAAAAAGGGAACTGCTATAGGAATAGTAGGAAGAAGTACATTGAGAGCAGCCTATGAAAAATATGGAGATCATCTGCATTTTGCAATTTTAAAAGGCAGTGAGTTTGTAGATCCCGCTAAATATATAAAATACTAGTATTAGGCCATTTCCCACCATTTTATGGAGAAATGGCCAACACATCATGAATTTAAAAATGTTAATGAGCATATTTATAAATATAAGGGGACGAGCAACTGTAAAAAATTATGAGAGCATAGATTATATAGATAAAAAGTGTTTATAAATATATTTTAGAAGGTTTTTATCCAAACAATTGGCTAATATCCCCAGCCTTTTCAAAGGGGATAATCGCTGCTACGCACCTGGATAAGTTCTTCTAAAGTTCAAATGGAGAAAAGCATTTGTCTATAGCAAACTTTACCTGAACTTAGAAATTACTTGATTTATTATGGTGAAGTGTATAAAGGAGTTGAATAAATTTGAAAGATTACATTGAAGAAAGGGTTTTAGAAGTTGCCAAATATATAATAGGTTCTAAAGCTACTATCAGAAAAACCGCTAAGGTTTTTGGAGTAAGTAAAAGTACCATACACAAGGATATGACGGAAAGGTTACCAAAGATAAATCCGCAAATTGCCCAGGAAGCTAAGAATATATTGGATTATAATAAGGCAGAAAGGCATATAAGAGGTGGAAAAGCTACGAAGATGAAATATAAGGCTATTGAAGGGTAAAAACATTCCCATTACAATTAGAATATGATATGATAATAAATATGACAATTTTATATTTTTATTGTGAAAAGCTAGTAAGATTAGGAGTGAAAAAGGAATGTTTTTTAATATAGGAACTGATATGGGTATAGATTTGGGAACAGCTACAGTACTTGTTTATATTAAAGGGAAAGGGGTAATTTTAAAAGAACCTTCAGTTGTTGCTATAGATAAGATTAAAAATAAAGTACTTGCTGTGGGAGAAGAAGCATGGCAGATGATAGGGAGGACACCAGGAAATATTGTGGCTATTCGTCCGCTGAGGGAAGGAGTTATATCTGATTATGATGTAACAGAAAAGATGTTAAAATATTTTATAAGTAAGGCTTGTGGGAAAAAAAGAATGTCGGCACCTAGAATAGTAGTATGTGTCCCTTGTGAATCTACTGAAGTCGAAAAGAGAGCTGTAATTGATGCGGCTAAAAATGCAGGTGCAAAAAAGGTATTCTTGATTGAAGAACCTTTAGCTGCAGCTATAGGAGCAGGAATTGATATAACTAAAGCTAGTGGTAATATGGTAATAGATATAGGTGGAGGAACTACGGATGTAGCAGTGATTTCTCTAGGAGGAATAGTTGTAAGGTCTTCTATAAAAATAGCAGGAGATAAATTTGATGAGGCTATAATGAAATATATCAGAAAAGAACATAAATTGATGATTGGGGAAAGAACTTCAGAAGATTTAAAAATAAATATAGGTTCTGCCTTTGACAGGGAAGAGGAAGTGACTATGGAAATAAGAGGGAGAGATTTGATTACAGGACTTCCTAAAAACATAACAGTATCTTCAGAGGAAATGAGAATAGCTTTAAAGGAAATTGTAAATTCCATAGCTGATACAACTCATGCAGTATTAGAAAAGACTCCACCAGAATTAGCAGCAGATATAGCTGAAAAAGGTATTTTTATGACTGGTGGAGGAGCATTACTAAATGGACTAAGTGATTTAATAAGGGAAGTTACAAAAGTACCCGTTTATGTGGCTGAAGACCCTATATCCTGTGTGGCTTTAGGTACAGGCAAAGTTCTTGAATATTTAGATAAGATGGAAGTTTTTTTTACCGGTGATGATATAACATTAATAGATTAACTATATACAAAAATATATTTTTAAGATATTAAAAAGGTAAATTCTAACTTATTATATTGTAGATTAAGTTTATTTAAGTTAGTTTTTTATCGCATAGGCTTAAGATAATATATTGTTATAATATAAATAATATGAATGAATTAATGAATAAAGTATTACTTCAGCCATATTTAAAATTAAATTGAGACGTATATTATTAGAATTATTAAAAAGATTTTCATTTTCATTTGAATCAACTATGCCTATTATTGAGAGATCCCCTACATTTGGAAGAGATTTTCCTACGCCTTTACCGGGATGTACAGGGAAATCCCTTACTTGAATTTCCCCTATGGCTTCTAAGTTTCCTAAACAAGCATCTATCCCTATAATAGTACTATAGGGATGAAGTAATTTTATTTGTTTTAATTTATCTTCTATGTTTAAAGCATGTATAGGATCTGAAATTGTACCATAAGTAGGCAGAGGAAAGTGTTTGCACTTTAGTAGAGTGCCTACTAAAGGACCTAAACAGTCTCCTATATATCTATCGGTACCAATACATACAATAACACTATCTTTATCAATATAATTCTTTAGAAAATAGGCAAGTTCATGATAGGACAAAGGATTTTTATAATTGACTTTTACTCTATTCAATATATTCACCTTCCTTTATGTATAACTCTATAAATGTTTTTATCCAAAGGGAGCAGTCAGCTAATGCCCGGTTTCTTTAAAATGGGGGGATAGCACTGCTGTATCATGGATAAGTTCTTTTAAGGTTCAGATGGAGGCAAGCATTATTTATGAACAAACTTCCACCTGAATCTATAAATAATTTCATAGAGAACATTATATATAATGTATATGATGAGAAGCGGTAAAATATTAAATTTCAACCATATACATATGATTTTCAAAGAAATCTAAAGAAATATGGAGCAATAAACCTTTAATATTATATTATACGGGTATAGTAGGTTTGAAAATAAATGAATGAGAATGTATACTAATCTACGTTAGGCATGTGTGTTTGTATTCTATAAAATACATAGTTAAAGAATAAGCTGGCATAGCTCAGCAGGTAGAGCAACTGACTTGTAATCAGTAGGTCGTGGGTTCGAAGCCTACTGCCAGCACCAAATATGGAGGAATTCCCGAGTGGCCAAAGGGGGCAGACTGTAAATCTGTTGTCAGTGACTTCGATGGTTCGAATCCATCTTCCTCCACCATAAAAATTGGGGCGCATAGCTCAGCTGGGAGAGCATCTGCCTTACAAGCAGGGGGTCACAGGTTCGATCCCTGTTGTGCCCACCATTTATCTAATAATAAAATAAGCTGGCATAGCTCAGCAGGTAGAGCAACTGACTTGTAATCAGTAGGTCGTGGGTTCGAAGCCTACTGCCAGCACCAAATGCGGAGGAATTCCCGAGTGGCCAAAGGGGGCAGACTGTAAATCTGTTGTCAGTGACTTCGATGGTTCGAATCCATCTTCCTCCACCATAAAAGGCACTTTTGGGTGTTTTTTATTTTACTTAATTTGTTGTTTTCATAACTAATAAAATTTATTATATGAAGCTCTTATCAAGAGAGGTGGAGGGAAAAGGCCCTGTGAAGCCCGGCAACCAGTGCTTTAATCATTAAGGTGCCAATTCCAGCAGTTTTAAAGGCTGCAAGATAAGAGAGTAGTTAATTTATTTAACCTCTTCTTATTGAAGTGGTTTTTTTATTTTATAGAGGGAGGTATTAAGAATGAGAAAGCTGTTTACATCTGAATCAGTTACGGAAGGACATCCTGATAAAATGTGCGATCAAATTTCAGATGCTATCTTAGATGCTATTTTGGAACAGGATCCTCAGGGGAGAGTGGCATGTGAGACTGCAACTACTACAGGTATGGTTTTGGTTATGGGGGAAATATCTACTAATTGTTATATTGATATCCCTAAAATAGTTAGAAAAACCATAAGGGAAATAGGATATACTAGGGCTAAATATGGATTTGATTGTGACACTTGTGCAGTACTTAGTTCAATTGATGAACAATCCTTAGATATAGCTATGGGAGTTAATGAATCTTTAGAAGCTAAAGTAGGCAAGATGGAAAAGGTGGATGCTATAGGGGCTGGAGATCAGGGTATGATGTTCGGATTTGCAACAAATGAAACTCCAGAGTATATGCCTATGCCCATAAACTTGGCTCATAAGCTTTCAAAGAGATTATCACAAGTTAGAAAAGAAGGTACATTGGATTATTTAAGACCTGATGGAAAGACACAGGTTACTATAGAATATGAGGAGAATAAGCCAGTTAGAGTAGACACAATAGTGGTGTCTACCCAACATGACGAATTTGTCACCAAAGAACAAATTGAAAGAGATATAATAAAAAATGTTATAGAACCTGTTGTTCCACCGGAATTTTTAGACTCTAATACTAAATATTTTATAAATCCAACAGGAAGATTTGTAGTTGGAGGTCCGCAAGGAGACTCTGGGCTTACAGGAAGAAAAATAATAGTTGATACCTATGGTGGTTACGGAAGACACGGTGGAGGAGCATTTTCCGGAAAGGATCCTACTAAGGTTGATAGATCTGCTGCTTATGCTGCTAGATGGGTAGCTAAAAATTTAGTTGCTGCAGGAGTTGCTGATAAGTTGGAAATACAGATTGCTTATGCTATAGGCGTAGCAGAACCTGTTTCAATAAATGTGGATACCTTTGGCACTGAAAAGATATCTGAGAAGAAGATAGTTGATATAGTAAATAAGGTGTTTGATTTAAGGCCAGCAGTAATAATAAGAGAATTAGAGCTAAGAAGACCTATATACAGACAGGCCGCAGCTTATGGACACTTTGGAAGAACTGATATAGACTTACCTTGGGAAAAATTAAATAAGGTTAATGATATAAAGAATTATCTTTAACAATAAAAACTCTGTATAATTATAGTACAGAGTTTTTTATTTTAATTATTTTGAATAGGTATCTATAATGCATATTTATTTTTTTGGATTTAATATATCCTCTAGGTTGTTATCTGATAGATCATAATAATAATAATTTTTGTAAAATTCTTTTACTTTTTGTTTAATATCTAAATCATTAAATAAGTCAGGATGGAGATTTTTGGCTAGCCATAAGGGTTGTAATGCACCTTCTGCACTTCTTACAGACCATAAATATACTCCTTTAGGATTAAGATAAACTTGTTTATTTTTTACAGCTGTTAGAGATTGCCACTGATTTGAACTGCTTGTGTCCATGATATAATCATAAGTGTTTTTACTTGTGGCTATAATCACATCTGGCTGATTTTTGTATAGAAACTCAAAATCAACACTAGTACCTTCATTGCTAGTACTAGATTCTTTAGAAATATTTTCTGCGGCTATATTTATACCTCCAGCAGCTTCTATGTAGGAAGTATTTATATCATTAGGACCATTTGTGGTAAGTGACCCTTTTGGGGTACCGCTGGCAACAAATACTTTAACTTTTTCACTAGACTTAGTTTTTTCACTAACATATTTTATATTATTATCATAGTATTCATTAAATTTTTTAGCTTTCTCTTCACCGCTTTCTCCAAGTACTTTTCCAACCATAGTAATAGTATTTTTTATATCTTCAGGAGTTTCTAATTTTAGTCCTAGAAAAGCTATGTTAGCTTTTTGTAGTCTTTCTTGTTCAGTTTGAGTAAATGTACCAAAAACTACTTGTGGATTTGCTTTAAGTAAAGTCTCCATGTTTAAAGTTCCAGGGCCTGAACCTGTGTAGGCAGCGGGAATTTCTGTTATTCTAGGATAAACTTTAGGAAAAAAACCTGTTTGAACCACTTGGGCCGTTGCCACCAATTTATCTGCTCCACCAAGTATTAAAACTATCTGATTTAAAGCTCCAGATGCAGCTATTCTAGTAACCTCATAGGGTATTGTGACTGTTTTACCAGTACCATCAACTATTTTTCTGGTTGAGGATGTTGAATTTTCTTGTTTGGTGGATGTACTATTTTTTTCATTTCCACAGCCTGTACTAATAATTGACATGAGCATAACTGTAATTACTGTAAATAAAATTAGAATTTTTGAATTTGTTTTTTTCATATTAGCTCTCCTTTATTATTTTATTGTAATATTTTTTTGATTTATAATCCTCTTAATATGCAGGAAAAAATATCTTCTATAAAAGCTAGTCCTCCTTCATATCCAACATAACTTTTATTGAGTATCAACCTATCTGAAATAGGAGGACTCATAGAAATAAAATATCCTTTCAGCTTAGAAGCAATTATTGAATCCCAGCTGCTGCCTATAATTAAAGGAATTAAATCTTCAGTTTTTTCCTTAATACTTTTAATAATTTCTTCTCCATCATTTATAAAGGTAACTGGTAAAGATATTTCACTAGGTAAACTTTTGCAACTGTTTTCTATCTCATTTCTGTATTTATAAGGGGGATTATCTACTATATATTGGCATCCTGGTATCATACTCAATTCTTTTACTAAAAATCTGGTAATTCCAGATACATATGTAGACTCTCCAATAGTAAAGAAACGTTGTGGGAAGGTACTGTCATAACAAGTTAACATTTCAGTTAATCTTTCCATATAGTAATAAAACATTGACTCCTTTTTTTCTATAAACTGGTTCACCAAATTCATATCTAATTTACAAAAATTTGCAACTTCTCTTAAAAATTCACTACATTCGTGTGCTCCTATCGGAAATATTGGATAATGAAAATAAGGTGTTCCAAAGTGCTTCTTCAAAAGTTCCATTGTTTTTAATCCTGTCCAGGCAGATATCAATATATTGAACTCAGCAGAAGGAATTTCACTCCAACAGTTTACACTTGAAGAAAGGCCAAATAATACATTTATAGAAAAACCAATCTGCTCTAACATGTTTTTTAAAGTTTCTATATTTCCACTCCAAAAAGGATCTAAATAAGGGGGAGATGTCCAAAGATTTATTTGTCTTTTCTTAACAGTTAATTTTTTTATAACAAATTGTTCTATAATAGAATTTATTACTAGCTCATGTCCAGAGTAAGCACTTCCTTTAAAGCCTGCAGTGTCCACATATACTATAGGTACTCCTTTTAATTTGAATTCATTAACTACAGCTTTTGTATTATCTCCCGCTAACTGTACATTACATCCTGTAAGTACCACATATAAATCAGCTTCTACAATGCTTATAGTACTTTGGATTAATTTTCTTATCCGATTTTCTCCTCCATATATAAAGTCTTCTCTATGGATGTTATCATTGGGAACAAAACTTCCTCCTCCGTACATCATGCCTTGGTAGCCATTACAAAAGCTTATTCCCTGATATAATCTCAAACAACAGCCAGAACCAGAATGTACAATAGGGATTGCTTTATTAATACCTAATACACTATGTAGCGCACCAAGTTCACAAAAATTCCTAGGTTGTAATATGACATTATTCATAATTTCCTACACCTTTTTTAATAGATTTTCTTTCATCCAGCATTTTTGATACGGCAATGTTGCGTGTTTCTTAATATTTTCTACAAAATTTCTGTTATTGATTAAGTCTAATAATTTTTGTGCAAATTTTAACATTCCTTTGTAGCCATAAAACTCCAACTCATTTTCAATCCATAATGTTGATATGCCCATTCTAGCACCCCAGGATCTTAAACTATAATGTTTTACAATTAATAAATCTGGATTTATATGGCTAATAGAATTGATTAATACATAGGCCTGATTAAATGAAAGCTTTACGCCATCTAGGCCATAGAGACTTCCATTCATGTCCTTTTTGAAAAATGGTATAGTACTATTATCAAAAAGCATTTCATAATCACTATCATAATCTATAATTTCTATGTTTAATTCCTTCAACATAATCAATATATTTTTTTCATATCCATGTCCCATTATTATTGGCAAACATCGTATATTATGAAGTTTGTTTTCAATCTCATTTAACATGTTTAAGTATTTTTTTTCTTCACATGAAACTATCTCATCACATGAAATTTCTTCTCCAAACCAACTATTAATTTGGTGGAAAAACATTTTTGTAGGCTCTATGCCATAAGGTAAAATTTTATTAATATATGGGATATCAAATTCTTCTTTTAGCCAATTTGCAATATATTTGCTGAAACGGTCAGCAGAAATTAATAGAGTACCCTGTGCACTTCCCATTTTTTCTAAACACTCATAATCTGTATAGCAAGATATATGATTCCACTTAACAGGTATTTTATTAAGTATTTCTTTTATATCATCATTACCACTAAAATTAATAACATTATAAAATTTTTCCTCTTTATGGATACCTTTTATAAGTTTATTGAAGCCCCCAGCTTTTTTGGAGTTAAATCCAGAACCCCATGTTTTAGAATTGTAAAGTTCGCAGGTGACTGTGATTAAAGGAATTAAATAATTATCCTGGATAGAATCAATAACATTTTGTATATCTAGTGCCGTTGTTCCTGAACCACAACTGGCGGTAATAAAAATAACTTTGGGATTTAAAGTTTTTATTGCTTTGTTTATTGCCTTCTGCAGTTTTTCGTCAATTCCCAGAATTACATCCATCTCTGTGATATTGCTGCTAATTAATTTTGCATTTTTAATAGGTAAGCCGCGTTTTTTTAATCCCATTTTAAATTTAAGATTAAAATCCACAAATGACGATGCACATCCCAAAGGCGAGTGAATAATTACTACACTATCTTTTATTGTAGAAAGAATACTTGAAATAATAGGTGACTGACATTCTGCACATTGCATAAAAGTTAGGTCATGTGTATTATGTTCAAAATTTTCTTTATACGTAGATATCGTCCCCTTTAAGATCTTAAAATATATATTTCAAATAGCAATTTGATAATATATAGCAATTAGGTATAAGTTATTAGTATAATTATTGCAATGTTTTATCATGTTTAATACAATTTTATTATATTTCGTATAATTTTGTGTTTATTATAATATAAGAAAAATTATATTTCAATAATTTTTTCAATATTTTTTTGATAATTTATTATTCATAGTGAACTTTGTTTTTTAATATGATATTTTAGATACGATTTTTCTGAATTTTGTTTTAAAGGATTAGATTATTGCCCGTAAAGTACTATAGGATTAAATGCTGCATGAACACATTTATATATATTTTTATAACGTGTAAGTGTATAATAATGGTGAATAGTGTTATTATGTTTTTAAATTTTATAAATAATTTTGTATTAAGGTGAGTTATATGCAGGAATTACAGGGAGTTGTAGAAGATATAATATTTCAAAATAAGGATAATGGGTACACAGTGGCTAAGATAAAAGAGAAAGAAGATACAATAACTATAGTTGGATGTATACCTTATATAATAGAAGGACAAAATTTGGAGGTTTCAGGAGAGTGGGTAGTTCATCCTGAATTTGGCCATCAATTTAAAGTTAAACTGTTTAAAGAGATAATTCCAGATACCTTAGTTGGCATAGAAAAGTATCTGTCTTCAGGTATTATATCAGGCATAGGACCAGTTACTGCAAAAAAGATAGTAGAAAAGTTTGGGAAAGATACACTCCATATATTAGATAACAATATAGAAAGGTTAAAAGAAATAGAGGGCATAGGATCAAAAAAGATATCCTTAATAGAAAAATCTTATTGTAAGCAATATGAAATAAGAAATATAATGATATTTATGCAAACTTATGGAGTAACCCCTAATCAATGTGTAAAAATATACAAAAAGTTGGGAGTTAACTCAATAAATATAGTAAAAGAAAATCCCTATATTCTTACAGAAGAAATATCAGGAATAGGATTCAAAATAGCAGATAAAATAGCAAGAGGTCTTGGCATAGAAAAGGATTCTCCCTTTAGAGTACAAAGTGGTATAAAATATTTAATAAATAAATTTTGCAGCAGAGGAAATACTTATGTGCCCATAGACGTATTGATAAGAAATGGAATGAGTATACTTGGAGTGAGTCAAAAGGAACTGGAGAAAAATATATATGAAAGCTCCTTAAATGGAAAAATAAAGGTAGAAAAATACGGAGATAAGATTTGTGTATTCTCCATGACATATTATTATTGCGAATTAAGTGTAACTAAGAAGATATTGACATTAGCTTTTAATAAGTGTAAAGATATAGATTTAAATATATATGAGGAAATTAAAAATTTTGAAAAGGCCAATAACATAAAATTTGCTTTTTCACAAAAAGAAGCAATTAAAGGATCAGTAGAAAATAGTGTAGAAATAATAACAGGAGGGCCTGGAACAGGAAAGACTACTATTATTAATTGTATGATTCAGTTATTTGAAAAATCAAACTTGAAAGTCCTTATGGCGGCACCTACTGGAAGGGCTGCAAAGAGAATGTCAGAGGCAACTAAAAGAGAGGCGAAAACTATACATAGATTACTTGAAATAGGTGTAGAAAGTGATGATGAAGCATTATTTTTTTCTCGTGGAGAAGAATCTCCCCTTCAATGTGATGTGGTAATTATAGATGAAGCCTCTATGATAGATATAGTAATGATGAATAATTTATTAAAAGCTATTTCATTAAAAACTAGACTTATAATAGTAGGAGATTCAGAGCAGCTTCCTTCTGTAGGACCTGGAAATGTACTTAGAGATCTGATAGATAGCCGGTGCATTAAGGTAGTCAGATTAAAAGAAATATTTAGACAGTCAAGAGAGAGCATGATTATAGTAAATGCCCATAAAATAAATTTAGGAGAAATGCCGATCCTAAATAAAAAACTTAAAGATTTTTATTTTATAAAAGCCTTGGAATTCTCCAATATATTAAATCTTCTAGTAGAATTAGCAAATAAAAGATTACCTGCATTTAATGGACATTGGGATAAAATGAAACACATTCAAATACTATCTCCCATGAGAAAAGGAATTTTAGGAGTATCAAATTTAAATAGAAAACTTCAGGAAGCTTTAAATCCTAAAAGTAATAATAAAAAAGAAAAGTATTTTAGAGATATGATTTTTAGAGTTGGAGATAAGGTAATGCAAATTAAAAATAACTATACTTTAAAGTGGACAGTAATTTCAGGAGAAAAAGAGGAAAAAGGTATGGGCATTTTTAATGGAGATTTTGGATATATTGAAGATATTGATGAAGAGAAGGATACAGTAACTGTTATATTTGACGAAGAGAAAAGAGTTGTATATGACAGTATATGTTTAGATGAATTAGATTTAGCTTATGGAATAACTATACATAAAAGCCAGGGGAGTGAATTTCCAGTTATTATTGTTCCTATGTTTATGGGGCCGGTTTTACTTATGAATAGGAATTTACTATATACAGCTATAACTAGGGCAAAAGAGATGGTGGTACTTGTAGGAGATTTAAGAGCTTTAACCTTTATGATAAGTAATAATAAAAGTTTTGAGAGGTATTCCTTATTAAAATATAGAATAATGGATATAATGGAGAGTGAAGTGGATGTTACTTTGGAACAAAATGAGTTTCGCTGATAGAAAAAAAGAAATAAGTGAAGAGATATTAAAGTGGAGTTTTACCAAAGAGTCTTTTTTAAGTGTTATTTCTGTTCCGTATAATTCAACTAAGAGTTTTATTCAGATTATTCAACATTATGTAACTGAAAACAAGAATGTAATTTATATAACTAATGAGGAATTGGGTAATATTAATATAATAAAGAATATAGAAAAGCATGAAAGAATTGTAGATTATGCCTATGTGGAGAATTCAGAAAATTTTATAGAGTGTAAACTGAAAATATGCAATTTTGAAAATGCCATAAGATTAAAGGAAAAGTTTAAATTGATTATATATGATGACATAAATAGTTTTTCCAAATACAATAAATATGAAATATTCGATTTGATCGATAAATTAAGCTGTAAAGATAGTAAAGTTATTATATGTTCTATACAGAATATATTCAAACATTCCAGAGAAATATTTATGCCCGTTAGAAAAGGAATACAAATAGTAGAACCAAGGGTGATATCTACAAGGCTTGATATGAATGAGGATATACCATTTGTTGTATACGAATATTTAAGATGGTCTATGGATATAGGAAAAAAAACTATAATATATGTTCCTGATGAACAAAAACTACAAAATGTATACCTATATGTTTATAAATATTGTAAAAACTTTAGTAAAAATATTATAACTTTTTTTGATGGAAAATCTAATGAAATGTTGATTAAAGAATTTTTACATGGAGTAAATGACATATTAATAACTAATTCTTTTCATAGAAATATATGCAGTGTAAAAAAATGCGATATAATGGTATATTTTGCGGATAATCCACAGTTTGATTATAAAAGATTTGTCTATTTGTGCAGGGGAAGAGATACAGGAAGAGGTGAAAATAGCTTAAAAGAAGAGGTTATATTATTAGCTAATTTAGAAAGTATACATATAGAAGAAACTAAAAATATAACTAGAAATTTTAATAGGAAAGCATGGAAAATGGGTTTGTTAAAAGTTTAAGATTTTTATTAGAGTGTGTACTGGATTTAGTGTATTGTGGAGATGAAAAGTGTATATTATGCAGAGAAGAACTATATAAGGATAAAATCATATGTACCACTTGTAAAAGTAATATAAAAATTTGTAAAGATAGCTTTGATATAAAAGTTCATAATAAACAGTGTAGATGTTATAGCAGTGCCTATTATTCGGGGAGTATGATGGAACTTATTTTAAAATTAAAATATAAGAATTCCTTTAGGGCAGGAGAAGTTATAGCAGGATACATGAAAGATACAATATTTAATAATAAAATTGAGTTTGATATTATAACTTATGTACCTATGACAAAGAAAAGTATTAAAAAAAGAGGGTACAATCAAAGTGAATATTTGGCAAGATTGCTGGGGAAATATGTGGATAAACCTGTTGTATCCTGCCTAGATAAAATAAAAGATACCAAAGATCAAATTGGATTGAGCAAAATGAATAGATGGGATAATATTCAAGGAAGTTTTAAGATTAATAATGAACATTCTATAGAAAATAAAAACATTTTAATAATAGACGATGTGTTAACTACTGGTGCTACGGCTTTTTATTGTTGTAGTGAACTTATTAAAGCTAAAGTGGGGAAAATTAATATATTGACTGGAGCTAAAAGTAAGGTATAATTTTATTAGTTGAGTTAGGTTTGTGGTTGAAAATCGAGGCCAGTCGCAGGCAAAACGATCCACGTAAGTTAAATAAAATATTTAATGAGCATGGTGCGGCTTAGAAGTAAGTCCTGCCGTAAAATTACGAGAGAATTAATAGTGAGAGGGTAATTCCGGGTAGTGAACGTTCCAGCAGGCGAGTGTGGGGGCAAAGACCAGGTCAACTAACTTAGCGATAGCACTATTTGTGCAGCACAGCAGCCTTTTTTAAGGCTGCTATACTAATTTGATTTTAAATATTCCCGACTTATTCCCACCCTAGAAAAAATAACTATGTTTTTGGGTAGTATTTCTGGTCCAATAAGGTTATGACTGTAATTATGATATGGCGCAAAATTATTTATAGTTGAATTTTTCAGTGTTTTTATGTGGTAAAATAAACAATGTGATTTAAGGAATAAGTATAATTCATTTGATAAAATTAAAATTTACTAACATATTGACTTTTTGGTCAAGCAGGTATATGATGTAAAAAATAAGAGTAAAAGTCAGTGAAGAGAAGTAGTAGATATGGAAATTTAGCTAAAGCGAATTTGGGATAGTGAGAGCCAAATGCTGTAGTCTGTATTGAATGGGTCTCCGAGATGTGATGTGAAATAGCAGTAGCAGTAAACGGATAGTCCACCGTTAAAAGGACAGGGTATCGAGTAATTTCCGTACCTGAAAAAGCTGATTTTATATTAAGGTGGTATAGCAGAATATTCATTTTGCCCTTAAGGGGTGAAGTGTTTTTTATTTTATAGAACTTTTAACTGCTGTTTTCATATTAGTATAAAAAATAAATATGGGTGGCATAGCAGTCACTTTGTCCCATATGGGGATAAAGTGGCTTTTTTGTTTATAAAACTATTTATGGAAAGGATGATGTTCATGTTAAACTTATGGTTTAAAAGTAATTATTGTTATCAAGAAGAACTAAATATTATGCCTAATGATATTGAAATAACAATTTTTGAAACTCCTAGCCATAATTGGGGAATAAGAGGATTACCAGGAAATGAATTAAGTTTAGATTATAATATCAAAATATAGTTTTGGAGTGGATGGTATGGAGAAAAAATTGGATTTAAAGAATATCGTTCTAATAGGCAGAACTTTTAGTGAATATTATAGGATGTTTGATATTCATAATATAAGTAAAAATGAGAGAATATTGGATGTAGCTTCAGGTGTCAGTTCTTTTTGTGCAGAAGCTAGAACTTTAGGATATGATGTTACTGCTTCTGATAGAATTTATTCTTTTTCGGTTAAGGATATAGAAGAAAAGTGCACAAAAGATTTAGAAATAACAATGACAAAAATGGAAGAGATTAAGGATTTGTATAAGTGGAAGTATTTTAAAAGCATTAAACATTTAAAAGAACACCGTAAAAAAGCATATGAAGCATTTATTTGGGATTTTAAACAAAATTCAAAGGCGGAATATGTTACTACCGAGTACCCCAAAAGCTATTTTAAAGATAAACAGTTTAATATAGCTCTTGTATCACACTTTCTGTTTATGTATGATGAGCATTTAGATTATGAGTTCCATAAAAGGGTTATTGAGGAATTAGTAAGGATAACATCGAAGGAAATAAGAGTATTTCCAATAGTCAATTTAAAATGTGAAAAATCTCTGTTTGTTGACAAATTAATAGAGGATGGATGCTTTTCTAAATATGAAATTAAAACAGTAAAAGTAAATTATGAATTTGTGAAAGGTGGAAACGAAATGTTAGTAATCAGGGTTCAATAATAGTACTTAGTTCATCGATTTAATCTATATGGAATGAAGCAGATAAACCTCTGAAAGTGATTGCTATAACAGTTCAGATAGCAAGTTTATAATATATTTTTTTTATGTATAGGAATTTATAAAATTTCCAATAAAATTCTAATTAAAAAGGTTATAAAGGATAGCGAATTTTTTTGAAATATGTACTACTAGGAGGTAAATTTAATGAAAAACATAAAAGATATTTTAAAAGGGAATGGTTTTTCATTTGAATTAATTCATAATGATAAGCCCATTTATACAGCAAAAGAAGGTGCTGACTATTTTAAAATTGATATTGCTCAAATAGCACCAACATTAATAATATATACAAATAAAGGGTTTTATGTAATAGTTATATCAGGTGGAAGAGGTCATGTAAATTTCAAGGAAATAAAATGTTTGCTAAACTGTAAAAATGTTAGATTAGCCACTAAAGAGGAAGTTAAATTGATAACGGGATTTTCAGTTGGGAATGTTCCGATGTTCGGAATTTCATTGCCATATATAATTGATAAGAGACTTCTTAAGGTTTCTTTTGTATATGGTGGATTAGGTGAAGAAAATACTACTTTAAAAGTTGAGCCAGATGCTTTATTGAAATTAAATAATGTTATTGGAACATTGGATTAAAAATTTCCTAAATTTAAAATTAAGGTAATTTCGTAATCTTTTCTTATACTTGTGTCACAAGTGTAAATATTATGAAGAAAATTCACATTGAGTGAAAGGAATTTGTACGATGAAAATTGAATTTACGAAAGCAACAATTGATGATGTTGATAAATTAATTGATGTACAAAATCAGAGTTTCTATGCCGATTTTATCAAATATGGAGAATGTCCTGGATATAACCATTCTAAAGAAAGTATGGCTAATATTGTCCTAAACAAAATAATATATAAAATAATTTATAATAATCAAATAGTAGGCGATATTATTATTAGAGATAATAATGATGGCACGTACTTTCTTGGAGGTATCTGTGTGATACCAAACTATGAGGATAAGGGAATTGGACAAGAAGCTATTAAGTTTATAGAAAGTCAATTTCCCAATGCAACTGACTGGACTTTAGAGACACCTGCGGATAAGAAGAGAAATCATTATTTTTATAAGAAAATGGGATATACTATCGTAAAAGAATATATGGATGTTTCTGTCAAAATAGTATTATTTAAAAAAGAGATAAACTCAACAATTTAGAACATGTATAATTTATTATAATGATTAATTTAAATATAAAATTT
The DNA here is from genome assembly GCF_000016505.1 of Clostridium kluyveri DSM 555. Lineage (NCBI taxonomy): Bacteria > Bacillati > Bacillota > Clostridia > Eubacteriales > Clostridiaceae > Clostridium > Clostridium kluyveri. The sequence continues at coordinate 3,706,713 of NC_009706.1, read as the reverse complement.
TATAGATATAGTTATTATGACTTCTATAGTTGTTTATATTAGAATTTTAGATATTAATAACAAGGAAGTGAATATGTAAGTTGTATAGGTAATCAATATAGAAATAAAAAAATAATTATATCTTTGGAAAAGAAGTAAGAGGATTAAGGAAGGTGATTTAATTCTTGATAAAGAAAACGGTATAAAATTAATTACTGGAATAAGTAATGTAACATACAAATGTTTTAAGAATAAAAAGAGTATTAAAGATAAGATAATTCTATTTAAATTTAAAGAAAAGGATAGCATTATTTGATATAAATTCCATAGCTTTATCATAAGCCTCGACTGATTTGATTAGGTAAATTTTAATATTTATTCATTTATTTTGCGATTAAATTTTAATTATGAATGAAGCCTATTATGTTTAAGATAGAGGATATTGTGGAGTACATTAAAAAGAGAACAGTGTTAGTCTTTTCCAAGAAGCCATAATATACTTACATTTAACGCATCGGCAATAGCAACAAGTTCCTTATCTGTAACAGGTCTTGTTTTAGATTCAATTTTGGATATTGTTGTTTTTTCAAGTTCTATGCCTCTTACGGCAAGTCTGGCAAGTAAATCATTTTGAGTTACTTTAGGTTTATTTTTAAGTCTTGCATATTTTACTCTGTCACCAATTAAATTTTTGTCTTTATTTTCAGCATGTCTCATCAAGATAATCCCCCAAAATAATCCTTTATTCACATTGATTATATGTGAGAAATAATGATATAATTTGCTTGTGGAGCAAGTTTGTTAATTGTATAGGGGGTTATATGGATAAGAATATAAAAATGAAGCGCCAAATAGAAGAAGTCAGAGAAACTTTGAATAATAAATTGTTACAGGACATTTTAAATAAAGAGACAATAAATATGGATACATTAAATCTAAGTTGGAAATTAGACAAATTGATTGCTGATTATATGAAGAAGAAAATTCTAGACAAATAGAGAATATTGTTCACTATCAACAAGATAAACCAACGAGATAAGAAGAAAGATATGAGGAATAAAATATTAGAAATTTGCAATGATCCTAAAAGTAAGAGGGAAATAGCTAATTTTTTGAAATTAAAAGATATACGTTGTTTAACACAAAGGTATCTTAAGGCATTAATAGAAAAATGAAATAGAATTGAGAAGAATGTCAGAATATTTTGATTAAGGTATTTATAGTAAGGTTATATATTCACATATAATAAACGATATTGTAATTTAGTATCGTTAGTGGATTGTCATACTAAATAGTATAAATAATTGTATATAGACAAGCTTGTCTATATTATTGCGTTAAAAATATATAATGAATATTAATAGGATTAAGTACAATACATTAAGAATTTTATCAGAGTAAATAATTAAGGGAGGAGTAATTCTTGGTAAATAGTGATATTTATAATTTATTTAAGGAATTGATAAATTTACCTGTTGAAAATGAATGTGTGGAATTTAAAGAAGCAAAAAATGATTTTAGCTTTGAAGAGCTAGGAAAATATTTTTCCGCGCTAAGTAATGAAGCAAATTTAAAAAATAAGCGATATGCATGGAAAGGACATTATTATGAAAGAGACGGAGAATCTCTTGGAGCTTTAAATATTCAAGAACTTGAATTTATAAGAAATCAAAATAGGGTGACGGATTGGTCTTCGCTTATTTGTGAAGATGCAACAATTAATGATTTGGATAAAAATGCAATATTGAAAGCAAGAGAACAATATAAAATAAAAAATCCTAAGTTGGAACAAGAATGTGATAGTTGGAATGATGAGGTATTTCTAAACAAAGCTAAGCTGACAGTAAATGGGAAAATGACAAAAACAGCAATTCTTCTATTAGGAAAAGAAGAATCAGAACATTATTTAAGTCCTGCTGTTGCTAAAATATCATGGATATTAAAAGACGAAAGAAACATAGAAAAAGATTATGAGCATTTTGGCCCACATTTTATAATTTCTGTTGATAGAGTGTTTGAAAAAATAAGAAATTTAAAATATAGGTATTTAAAGGAAAATACATTATTTCCTACAGAAATAACTCAATATGAACCATTTGTAATAAGAGAAGTTCTTCATAACTGCATAGCTCATCAAGATTATAATTTAGGCGGAAAAATAAATGTAGTTGAAAAACCTGATGAACTAATTTTTTCTAACTTAGGGAGCTTTATTCCGAAAACAATTGAAAATGTCATAGAAAAGGATTCACCAGAAGAATTTTATAGAAATCAGTTTTTAGCTAATACTATGTAAGCTTAAATATGATAGACACTATAGGAAGTGGCATCAAGAAGATGTTTATTATGCAAATACAAAGGTATTTTCCACTACCTGATTACGATTTGAAAGTAGAGAATAGAGTTTCGGTTAAGATTAGTGGAAAAGTAATTGATGAAAATTATACAAAACTATTAATAAATAATACAAATTTAGAACTAAAGTTGGCAATTGCGTTAGATAAAGTTCAGAAAAAGGAACTATTAAGCCAGAATGAAAGAAATATATTAAGAAAAATGAAATTAATAGAAGGTAAGTACCCTAATGTCTATGTTACATCTAAAATAGCATCTGTTATGGAACAAAAAGCTCAGTATATAAGGAATAGAGGATTTGATAATGGTTACTATAAAGACTTGGTAATTAATTATTTAAATGAATATAAAAGTGCATCAAGAAAAGAAATAGATGATTTATTAATGGGCAAACTTCCGGATATATTAACTGATGAACAAAAATATAGAAAGATAAGCAAGATATTAAATGAGATGTCACATAAGGATAAAAGTATAAAAAATAAAAGTAATAGCACAAAAGCCTCAAAGTGGATATTAGTATAAAATTTCTTTTTCAACTAACTGTGAGAGAAAAGAAAAGGAAAGAAAAAGAATGTTTTTTGAAATTAAAATTTAATATATATTAGATTCTACAATAGGTTAAGAAATATAGAATATAAAATGGATTGTTGCAGAAAGACAATAATTTATTTTATATAATGAAATCATAATTATATTACTAAAGAAACAATAAGAATATGATGACAATCCAAGATAAAAGTGAATTTAATAAAGGTAAACAATAATAAGTCTTACATTTTGATAGTATAGTTAAAACTAAGTGAGAGAATGATAATAAATATTAATAAGTTAGAATTTTTTATTTGTTTGGTTTATTTTTGTGAAACTTTTTTATAATTTTACTATTTATATCATATGGCATTCTATGGGTAAACTCATTTATGCAATTATCTAATTCCTGACTTACCTTTAATATTTGATTATACTCAGCCTTTTCTGTAAGAGAAAGAAGCTATAGGTCTTGTATTTATAAGAAAAAATGGAAAAATAACTAACGGAGATTATCAAAAGCTTAATAATGTGAATAGAGATAGAGCACTCATTGACTTAAAGGATCTTATTAGAAAAGATATTATAAAAATCTCAAAGCATAGGAAGTGGAATATATTATGTTTTAAATCACAGCGTTAATGACATAAGTCAAATAAGTTTATTTGATAATAGTTTGAAAAAAATAATTTTAGTGAAAATAAAGTACAGTATAACAAGATGAGATCATACCCAACAAGTAGAAATCAAAAATATATTAGATTCAAAATTTAAATAATGGTTAAAATATTCCTGAATTAGATAAAAATGAATATATTCTTGGGTAGTATTTAATGTGATTTATAAAGTAAATATACTTTATTTGATGAATTTAAAATATCGGATGTATGACATCCAATTATTTATATAATAAACGAGATTTTAAATTATGGGTTATTGACTAAAGAATTAGCAAAGTATATTAAGAGTCTATCCTTAAATAAAATTAACTAAAGAAAATGTTGATATTTTAAATGCTGACAGTTTAAATGAAAATAGAGCTGATAAAGAAGTTGGAATATGAATAGATAAATGTATTAATATGTATAGAGTAAAAGAAGTATAATTTAGGATACAGTATCCTAAATTTGTGTTATAAATGTGAAATTATGTAATTAAAAATTTATATTGGGTTATAAAACACTAGTATTCATTTTTAGGTTTACGTCTCAATAAATGATTTATTTGATATAATTAATAATACATACAATAAGGCTAAAAGTTAAAGATTAGAAAACGAATTTTTAATAACAACTTTTTAGTGCTTTTTTATTAATATTATCTAATGGAAAAACATTAAACTTTACAGATAACCAAATATTTGAACAAACAAAATATGGACAATTAAATTTACGAGAAATGTTAATTTTAATGCTTTCATTTTATTAAGGAAAGGATAAATGAATATATGAGCACAGGAGGAAATAGCTTTGACTTTACAACAGTTAAAATATATCGTTGAAGTTGCGGACAAAGGTTCCATTACCGTGGCGGCAAAAAAATTGTTTATTTCGCAACCGAGCCTGTCTGCTTCTATAAAAGAATTAGAAGCAGAAATAAAAACAACAATTTTTGTTCGCACTAACAGAGGAATCATTGTTTCAAATGAAGGTGCGGACTTCTTGGGTTACGCCCGCCAAATATTACAACAGGTAATGTTGGTTGAAGATAGATATATCAATGCAACACCTTTAAAGCAACGTTTTTCAGTTTCAACACATCATTATACTTTTGCAGCTAATGCTTTTGTGGATTTAATTAAAGAGTTTGGTGGTGATGAATATGACTTTACTTTTCGTGAGACAAAAACCTATAATATTATTGAAGATGTCAAAAATTTGCAGAGTGAATTAGGTATACTCTATCTAAGCAGTTTTAATGAGCACATTATTCGTAAATATTTAAATGAAAGTAATCTAATTTTTTCTGAATTGTTTGTAGCAACTCCTCACATTTTTATTTGCAAAGAAAATCCTTTAGCGAACCGTTCCAGCATTACTCCTGATGATTTAGAGGATTTACCTTACTTGGAGTATGAACAAGGAAAGCATAACTCTTTTTATTTTTCAGAAGAAATCCTAAGCACTCTAAACCATAAAAAAACAATAAAAGTGAGTGAGCGTGCGGCGGTAGTTAATCTTTTAATTGGTATAAATGCGTATACTATTTCTACGGGCGTATTTCCATCATATTTGCATGGAGACGATATTATTGCAATTCCGTTAGAGGTTGATGAAAAAATCCACGTTGGAGTCATTACTCACAAGGGCTATATACCAACGCGATTAGGTGAACTTTATTTATTGGCATTAAAAAGAATTGCAGAAGAACTTATATAGTAAACGGTTTATTCTATACTATGGTCTGAAATAGCTTTAACCTATTTCGAACCATAGTTTTTTTGTGTTTTTCTATGTCAAGACTTCACGGTATTATATATGCAGAAGGGGTGATTATTATTTCACAAAAAAAAGCCGATTTGATTATAGCCTTAATTACGATGGCATGGGGATCATCTTATCTATTTATGAAAATGGGATTAGACAGTATTGATGTTTTTAATTTAGTAGCTCTGCGTTTTGGAATTGCCTTTCCTATTAACCGCCCCAATTTTCTATAAAAAGTTATGTAATATAGATAAAAAGACATTACTATACGGGACGATATTAGGATTGGCATTGTTCTGCGTACTTTCAACACTTATGTTTGGATTAAAAACAACTTCCGCATCAAGCGCAGGTTTTCTAGCAGGAACAACTGTCGTTTTTGTACCACTGCTCCAAATTATTATTCATCGAAAAAGACCTACGTTACCTATAACGGCTGGTGTGATTTTAACGATAGTTGGAATTGCTCTACTTACGATAGATAGCACATTTCAACTTGATACAAAATCTTTGCTTTGTGTATTGGCTGCCTTTATTTATGCAGGTCAAATTCTACTTACAAGCCACTTTTCCAAAATGGTTGATCCATTAGCGTTAGGGGTCTTACAATTAGAATTCGCAGGAATATTTGGATTGCTATTTTCCTTTATATTTGAGCAACCAAGATTGCCAAACAATTCTGTTGAATGGATTGCTGTATTATCTCTAAGTGTGATATGTAGTGCTTTTGGTTTTGTATTACAACCAGTTGCTCAAAAATATACAACTCCTGAACGCACGGGTATTCTATTTTCCCTTGAACCCGTTTTTTCAGCCATATTTGGCTTTGCTTTTCTTGATGAGATCTTAAAAATTCAAGGTTATTTTGGAGCAATATTTGTATTAGCTGGGATTATTATTTCTGATATAGATAAAAAAGTATCTCTTAAAACTAATTACCAACGAGGAATACTAAATAAGAGATGAAACAAAATCTTTATATTCGGGATATAATCTTCAAAACGTAGAACGGAGAGTCTTACCTATTATTAATACACATAAAAATAATAGGTATCCTACAGTCTGTGAGTGTGGATTTTGTCAACACTTAGAGGGAAACTGAGGATTTTATTTCCCTCTAATAATCTATTTTAACAATCACATGGATCGTATTCTCTATATACTTCATTTTCGCATCCGCAACATAATAATAAAAGTATTATTATAACTAGCACTTCTTTTCCTCGTCCAAATCCACCATATCCAACATTACAACCACATCTTGACATAAAGATCCCCCCCTTGTTATCTTAAATATATATTTTTAGTTATCTAACTTATTATCATTTGTTCCATATCATCTTTTGTCATGTACTTTTATAATATTAATGAGACAAATGAAATGTTACTGCAGCAGATGAATGAATATATCAAAAATTCAAGAGTCATAGAAGTGCCATTTAGGGCATTTTGTACTTGGAATCATGAACTTACTGTATATCTAACGAACGAAATGCGTCAGAATGATTCTGTAGAAGTTTTAACATTAAAGCTTATAATTATCTGTTCCATTTTAAAGGGGGATCTAGTAAAATCAATTAAGGGTTATACGTAAACAATTTGTAAAAGCACCTATGATAAAAAATCATACAAAAACAATCATAGAAAATAATTGATGAATCTGTGTTAAGGCAATAAAAGCTCATGTAAGCTTATTGTGTAAATGGAAATATTTCGGAGTAAATCTATCCTGTTATTTTCAAGAATTAATTTAATAGATATTAAAATCATTAAAATCCCAAATAATTTCCTTAATATATTTATCGATATAATATGGGATATTTTAGCTCCAAAAACTGAACCTATAATTAAGAACATGCATATTAAGATTCCTGCCTGAAGATTAACCTGATCTCTTTTATAGTAATCTATAAATGCAAGGATTCCTGCTGGTGGTAATAAGATAGCAAGGGATGTTCCTTGAGCCTTTAACTGACTAAACCTGCATAAATAAATCAATGCAGGCTCCACCACTTATACCAAATAATCCACTTAAAATACCTGCTATAACACCTATAATAATAAATAAAATAGTACTAATTATTATTTTTACTTCCTTATTTTTTAGAATAGCGTTCTAATAATGCTGGGCATAATCTCTACTTAATTCAATTTTTTTTATATTTATGACTTGCTAATGTACGTGCATAGAATAGGATTATATAAATATATCTTATTTTAATTAACGACACACTTACAGGAGAAATGATAGTGTACTCCTTAAGTTATTGCATAAATTTTAGATTTAATTTACCTTAATATATTGTTTTAACTATAGTAAGTTTCACTCATAACAGACAATGTTGTTATAGGAACAACTGTATTTGTCAAAGTTGATGCCCATTCATAGCCCATTTTTCATATATATCAAACATAAGTATATTACTGTTTTTTATGTATGATTTATTGGCATTTGACAATAACAATAAATAGTGATATTATAAAAGTGGCAAATGCCAATATGTATATGGAGATGATTTAATGTCGGAATGTAATTCATGTCCATCAAATGATGGATGCAGCAAGGATAAGGAAAGTTGTATGGTTAAAAACAATCCCTATAATAAGGTGAAAAAAATTATTGGCGTTATGAGTGGCAAAGGGGGAGTGGGAAAATCATCAATTTCTGTTCTTATAGCCAGACACTTGAAAGACATGGGATATAGTGTAGGAATTTTGGATGCAGATGTAACAGGACCAAGTATTCCTAATTTAATGGGTCTAAGAGGGAAGAAAGCAGAAACCAATGAAGAATTTATATTACCTGTAGAAACACAAAGTGGAATAAAAACGATATCATTGAATTTGCTTTTACAAGATGAAAACCAACCGGTTATATGGAGGGGACCGCTAATATCTGGAGCAGTAAAACAATTTTGGACAGATGTAATATGGGGAGAACTTGATTATCTGGTAATTGACATGCCACCAGGAACAGCAGATGTTGCACTTACAGTAATGCAGTCTATTCCTATAAGTGGTTTAGTCATGGTATCTATACCGCAGGAGTTAGTTTCTATGATAGTTTCAAAGGCTGTGAATATGGCGAAAGCTATGAATATCAATATTTTGGGAGTTATTGAAAATATGAGTTATATAGCCTGTCCCCACTGCGGAAAAAAGATAAAACTTTTTAACGCAGAAGGTACGGGGAAATTTTTAAAGGATATGGATTTAAAACTTTTAGGGGAACTTCCCATGTTAAGCAGTATAAGTAGTTTATCAGAACAAGAAGGTAAAGGTATAGATGAAAGCCTTAAAAAGATTTTTAATCCTATTGTTACTAATATTATTAATAGTTTGGAGGAAGGAAAATGAAAATAGCAATTTCAGCACATGGTGTAGAAATAGATAGTTTGTTGGATGTGAGATTTGGAAGATGTAAGTATTTTCAAATTCATGATACTGAAGGGGAAGAAATTAAGGTATTGGAAAATAAAGGTCAATTTTCAGGAGGAGGTGCTGGTATTGCAGCGGCACAACAAGTACTTGATGAAAATGTAGACGTTATAATTACTGGAAATTTAGGGCCTAATGCCTTTAAAATCATTAACAAATCAGGAATTAAAGTTTATAAGTGTGAAAGCATTACTGTGAGTTCTGTTTTAGAAAAATTTGAAAAAGGTGAACTTAAAGAGTTAACACAGTCAGGACCGGCGCATCATGGAATTTAAAATAGGATTTTAAGGAGGAAGTAACTTGAATATAGCAGTATTAAGTGGAAAAGGAGGTACGGGTAAAACTACTGTGTCTACAAATATTGCCCTTGCATTAAAGGCTAATTATGTGGATTGTGATGTAGAAGAACCAAATGGATTCTTATTTTTGAAACCGCATATTGAAAAGACAGAACAGGTTAAGGTAGAATACCCATTTATAGATGATGAAAAATGTATTTCCTGTGGCTTATGTGTAGAAGTCTGTGAATTCAATGCCCTTGCAAAGGTTAAAGGTGATATTATATTATTTCAAAAGCTATGTCATGGTTGTGGTGCCTGTAAAATTATATGTAAGCAGAATGCATTGAGTTATAGGCATAGAGAGACGGGGAAAATAGAAAAAGGTTATGCAAAAAATATAAAATGTCTAAGGGGAGTACTCAATGTAGGAGAACCTATGGCAGTACCTGTAATAAAGCAGCTTTTAGAAAATGTGCCAGAAGGAGTAAATATAATTGACTGCAGCCCGGGTACATCCTGTAATGTAGTAAATACTATAAAGTATGCAAAAGGTGCAATGCTTGTTACAGAACCAACTGAATTTGGATTTCATGATCTTAAAATGGCAGTAGAACTGGTTAAAATATTTAATATTCCTTTTGGAATAATTATAAATAAGGATAATGGTGAAGACAATATAATAAGAAAGTATTGTAAAGAAGAAAATATACCTTTAATAGGCAGCATTGTTTATAGTAAGAATATAGCTGAAATCTATTCTAAGGGAGATATTTTATATAATAACGCTAAATATAAAAAATTATTTGATCACATGGCAGAAAGTGTATTGGAGGTGCTAAAGTGGAACTAGTAATATTAAGTGGAAAAGGAGGCACCGGAAAGACTACAATTGCAACAGCACTGTCGGAACTTACCAAAGATGTGGTTAGAATAGATTGTGATGTAGATGCCCCTAATTTATATCTTTTTTATAAAGGCGTAGATATAGAAAAAAAAGGTTTTTATGGCGGTAAAAAAGCAGTTATAAACAAATATTTTTGCAACAAATGTGGAAAATGTGAAGTTACATGTAAATTTAATGCCATAAAAGACTGTGTAGTGGATGCTTTTCTCTGTGAAGGTTGTGGCGCATGTACTTTAACATGTCCCGAAAAAGCAATTAAGCTGGTGGAGGATAAGTCAGCTGAGGTTTTTATTACAAGGACGGATAAAGGTATAATTTCCAGGGCACAAATGAACATAGGAAGTGATGGTTCAGGTAAATTAGTTACCTTTCTTAGAAATAATGGAAAAAGGTTTACTGGAAAAAATACATTAACAATTATTGATGCTTCACCAGGCATAGGGTGTCCTGTTATTTCATCTGTAACTGGTAGTGATGCAGTTTTAATTGTTACTGAGCCCACAAAATCCGGACTTGAAGATTTGATGAGAGTAACAGCATTATGTATGAGCTTTGGACTGCTTATTATGGTCTGTATAAATAAATATGATATAAATGAAGATATGGCTGAAGAAATAGAGAGGTTCGTAATAGAAAAAGAATTAGCTTTAGTAGGAAAAATTCCTTACGATGATACTGTAATAAAATCTATAAATGAAATGACGCCTATTATATACTATAAAGATAGTATAGCAGGTAGTGCTATTAAAAAAATGTGGGATGATATAAAAGAACTTATTTACTAAGAAAACTTAAAATACTAGAATGGATAAGAATAGGAGGAAGATGCAAGTGAAAAATGCAGTAGAATTTTATAAAGAAGGATACAACTGTGCAGAATCTATGATAAAGGCAGTAAATCAAGAAAAAAACTTAAATATTCCAGTATCAATAGCCAGTCCTTTTGGAAGAGGAATGACTGTAGGAAGTAGTTGTGGAGCAATAACGGGAGCACTTATGGCTTTAGGTGCAATAAAAGGAAGAAAAGAAGCAGTGGAACCCAATCAAGCAAGAGATTATACAAAAAAAATCATGGGAAAAATAAGAGAAAAATATGGAACATTTCAATGTGCAGAATTAAAGAAAAAAGGTGTATCCTGTGCTGAAATAATTGAGTATACCCATAGTGTTTTAAAGGAATATATCGATTAATTTTACAAAAATATTATAAAAATATATTATCTAGGAGGATATAATTATGAAAATAGCAGTTGCAAGTGAAGGAAAATATGTAAGTGGACATTTTGGACACTGTGAGGGATTTACAATTTACCAGGTAGAAAGTGAAAAAGTAAAAAGTGAGGAATTTATACCGAATCCAGGACATAAACCAGGGTACCTGCCAGTATTTTTAAAGGAACTTGGTGTAAATGTAATAATATCAGGTGGAATGGGTGCGGCAGCACAAGAGCTTTTCAATGAAAGTGGAATAGAGATTGTTGTAGGAGCTGAAGGGTTATGCAGCAAGGCTATAGACAAGTTTATAAAAGGTGAACTTAAATCTACAGGCAGTGTATGTAGTGAACATGCCCATGAGGGCCACTGTAATGAGTAATATTTAAGGAAACTCAATGAATAGAGATCTTTCCTTATATGAGAAATTAATTAAAAAAAAAGGATATAAGTTCACAACGCAAAAGAGAATAGTGCTTTTGGAAATGATAAATGCCAATACCCATTTATCCGTAAATCAAATTTATGAAAGAATAAAACACACAAATATTGGTCTTGCAACAGTATACAGAAGTTTGAAAATATTTGATGATTTAAATATAGTGAAAAAGATAAACATTAATGATATAAATTACTATGAAATGAAAATTTTTAGTGGAAAACTTCTACATGTTCATTTTAAATGTACTAAATGTAATAGTATAATAGATATAGATAATATAGATTTAATTATAGAATATATAAAGCTAAATAAAAAAGTTGAAGAAGAAAATAATTTAGAGGTAAATGATGTAAACATCATGCTAAGTGGAGTATGCAGTAAATGCAAGGGGGATAAAATATGCCAAGACCAACAAAGTTTAGAAAAGTAGAATTTTTCCCCAAAGATACTTATTTTGTGCCCTGGGGAAAAGCTAAATGTAAAATTGATGAAACAGTTTTAAAGGTAGAAGAACTTGAAGCCATGAGATTAAAAGATATTGAGGAATTAAACCAAGAAGAATGTGCTGAAAGAATGCAGGTATCAAGACAAACTTTTCAAAATATCATTGATAGTGCAAGAAAAAAGATAGCTATAGCTTTGACGCAGGGAAATGCTATAAGAATAAGTGGAGGCAATTATACAACCACTCTATGCAAATTTAAATGTTTTGATTGTGGCAGCATATATGAAATGAACTATGAACGGGACAGGTTTATTTGTCCCGTTTGTGGCTCTCAAAGAGTTATATGCAGTAAGAAAGCAGATTTTTGCGCAAAGTGGTGTACAGGTGACAACATGGAAGATAATACTTTGTAGAATAAATTTAAGTGAATATATGTTTACAAATGAATATACGGATATTGTTATTGAGCATTTTATGTGTCCTAAAAATGTAGGTATACTAAATGACTCCAATGGTGAAGGAAAAGCTGGAGATCCGGCTTGTGGAGATTCTTTGAATATATATATTAAGGTAAAGGATGATCTAATAGAGGATATTAGTTTTTTAGTTTATGGATGCCCTGCATCAGTAGCTACAAGTAGTATGACCACAGAACTAGCAAAAAAGAAAACTTTAAAGGAGGCATTATCTATTAGTGAAAATGATATAATAGATGCTCTTGGCGGATTACCTGAAAATAAGAAACATTGCTCAAATCTTGGAGTTAAGGCGTTGAGAAGTGCTATTGAAAATTATCTTGTTTCGGCAGTTGAAAATAAATAATGATTCATAAATTTGATATTAAGAACGAACATAAACTTGATAATTTATGGCTTAATAGCGCAAAAATAATCTAGTTTATATGATGGCTTTATAATTGATTTTCATATCTAAATATATAAAAAATGATTTCAGAGAAGGTGTTATAAATGTATATTTCAGATGAACTTATCGATAAATTTATTAGAGAAGATGTACCTTACATTGATTTAACAACTTTAATTCTAGGAATTGGTGATCAAAAAGGTTCCATACAGTTTTTTTCAAGGGAAGACGCTGTACTTTGTGGTACAGAAGAAGTTACGAAAATCTTTAACAGGTTGAATATAGATTTAATCAAAACATGTGTTTCTGGTAGTATAATAAAGAAAAACGAGATTTTCCTTGAAGGAATAGGGAAGGCTGAAGATTTACATATGGCATGGAAAGTCTCTCAAAACCTTCTTGATTATAGTTCAGGAATTGCTACAAAAACAAAAAAATTAATAGATAAAATTTCTACTATAAATCCAAATATACACATTATTGCTACAAGAAAGGTGATTCCAGGAACAAAAGAATTAGCTATAAAAGCAGTTATTGCAGGAGGCGGATTACCTCATAGACTAGGATTATCAGAAACCATATTGATTTTTAAGCAGCATTTAAATTTTTTAGGTGGTATTGATAAACTAAATGAAATAATAAAAAATGTTAAATCTAGAGCTTGCGAAAAAAAGGTAATAGTAGAAATAGACAATTTAGAACAAGCTATTGAGCTTAGCAAAAGTGGTGTTGATGGTATCCAGTTCGATAAAATTCCCTATGATAAATTGGAGAAAAATGTGAGTATCATTAGAAATATTAACCCTTCTATCATTATACTAGCTTCTGGAGGTATTAATGAAAATAACATTATAGAATATGCCAAAACTGGAGTTAATGCCATTGTGACTACTTCAATATATCATGCACAACCTATAGATATTGGATGTAATATAATACCACTTTAATGTCTTTTCCCTAGGATCTTGTATTAACTTAGTCGTTATAAAAGACTTTCCTATTTATGGTGATACTTTAATTTATAGACTTTAAGTTAAGAATATTTCAAATATAAAGGGGCGATATTGTGAAAATAATTACTTTAATAGAAAATTCCCTGAGAGATAATAAAAACTTAATATGCGAACACGGTCTTTCTTTTTTTATACAATCCTCAAAATTTAATATATTATTTGATACGGGCCAAAGTGAAAATTTTATAAAAAACGCAAAAAACTTGGGTATAGATTTAAATAAAACAAACTATATTGTAATAAGCCATGCACACTATGATCATGGTAATGGGTTAAAAAGTTTTGTTGAAAATTTTACTATAAGGCCCAAATTATTATTAAGTCAATATTTTTTCTCAAACGGAAAAAAATATTATCATGCTAAGAAAAATAACTCTGAAATCTTTAAGAATCCGCAAAGCATTAAAGATATGGAAGACTTTAGTTATATAGGAGTAAATTTTGATGAAAAATTTTTAGAACAAAACTCATTTAAGGTAGACTACATAACCTTAGATCAGACAGAAATAGTAGAAGGTGTATATATATTTACAAACTTTAAATTATATTATGATTTTGAAAAGCTAAACCCTAGTATGAAAATAAAAGCAGGAGAAAGTTTTGAAATTGACACTTTTAAAGATGAAATATCTATCGGAATAGATACACCAAAAGGACTTTTGATAATTTTAGGATGCTCTCATCCAGGAGTATTAAATATAATAAAATCCATTGAAATTAAATCAGGTAAAAATGTATTTGGAGTAATTGGAGGAACCCATCTAATGGAGGCTTCCATGGATAGAATTAAAAAAACTATAGTTGAATTGAAAAAAATGGACATAAAAATAATAGGGGCTTCTCACTGTACTGGGCATATTGCGACTTCTCAGTTAAAAATCTCTTGTGAAAAATTTTTTGTGAATTCCACTGGTTCTTCGATAGTTTGTTAAACTATAAAGCCAATGCATATAATGGAAGTCGTGCTTCTAGTATCAAGTGATTCTAAGGCTCAGGTGGAGTTTGCTTACGAGAAATGCTTTTCTCCATCTGAACCTTTTATTTTTGAAGGACTTATTTTTGAAATCAGTCCATAAAGGGACACAATGCATGTATAGAAGGAGCTTCGCCATCTCCAAGTAACTTATGAAGATAAGCTTTAACTGTAATTAGCATTAAAAACACTAAAAGTAAAACATAGCGTGGTGTCCTTAAAATCTTATCATTTTTCATTTGTTTTTCCTCCAAAGATTTTTGATTTAAATTCATCATATGAAATATGTCCTTTTGCAAGTTCTTCACATATAGAAGCATCGTAATTATTACTTTCAATTTCATTTTTAATATTTAAGAATTCTTTTGTAGTTATTAAACATTCAGCATATCTTTCAAGAAGTATAGGAGTATAGGAATTTAAATATTTAATATCTTCTATAATAGATTTTCTTTCTATAAATTCGTCAGCAGTAATCATACCAGAAGCATATTTAGTTTTAAGGATATCAAGTAATTTTATTGTAAAAGGACTTAAAGAAGGCTTACTTTTTAATGCTAAAAATATTAAAACTAAAATAATTAATAAGAAAAATATTAAAATGTAAGAACCGTAAAAACCTAATCCCATATGGTATCCATGTTTCATCATAATTTTTACCTCTCTCTTTTTATTGGAAATGAAATAGTTATTTTTGTTCCTTTTTTAAGCTTACTTTCTACAGAAAAAGAGCCATTTAAAACTTTTACTAATTTTTTTGCTATTGAAAGACCAAGTTCAGTACTTTTAGTATTTGAAGCTCTTGATTTATCGACCTTGAAGAACTTTTCTCCTAAGTATTGAATTTGATCTTCAGGTATGCCAATTCCATTGTCTTCAATAACTATAAAAATATTATTGCCATGAGCATATGTTTGTATATTTAAGCAGCCTTTATTTTGTGAGAACTTAATTCCATTGTCTAAAAATATTATAAGCAGCTGCTTTAGTTTATCGTAATCACTAAATAAAGACGGTAAGTTATCCTCTAGAGATAGTTGTAAATTTATGCTTTTAGCATTTATTAATAGGCTAAGATTTCTCAAAGTATCATTTATTACCATATTGACATTTAGCTCACTGAAATTAATATCCAATTTACCAGATTCTAATTTACTTAAATTGAGCAGGTCTTTAACCATTCTTTCAAGGCGATTGGTTTCTTTTAAAAGTGTAATGCAAGTATTCTTTATATATTTTGGTTTTGTTATGCCATCTATAATTGATTCTAAATTACCTTTTATAACTGTCAATGGAGTTCTGAACTCATGAGAAACATTTGAAATAAAATCCTTACGCATTTGCTCAAGTTTTTCTTTTTCACTTATATCCTGAATGAGAATTACACCACCTATGACTTCATTTGAATTATTTTTTATAGGAGATATAGAAAAATTTAATATTTTATTTAGATACTCTCTTGACAAATTTTTTTTTGTATTGTTAATTATGCTAAAATTAAAATCTTCAAATATATTTAATTTTGACAATGTTGAGCTAATGTTTGTTCTTGATTTAGTATCTTTGGGTGATAGTAGATTTAAAGCAGATTGATATTTATAATATTAAAGTTTTTATCCATTGCTAAAATGCCTTCATTCATACTTGTCAGTACATTACTTAACTTAGTCTTTTCTTCAAAAAGTTTACCTATTGTATATTTAAGTTTTAAGGATAATAAATCAAAGGAATTTGATAGCTCACCAATTTCATCTTTCTGATATATATTTGTTTTTATTCCATAATGGCCTCTTGCAAGTTTAAGTGCAGACGAATTTATTATTTTTATTGGCTTAGTAATATTTTTAGAAAAATAATATCCTATGAATCCAGAAAGAAATATTTCACCTAAAAGAGCAAAAATTAAATAGATAAAAAACTTATTCATAGAGTTTGAAAGATCAGATAAAGGTGAATGAAGAATTACTGCACCTATTATATTATTATTGTTATTTTTTATTGGAATTGCTGTAGTCATCATATATTCACCATAATAAGGATTGTATATTTCACCATATTCATCAGAACCAGTCAATACTTTTTTAATAATTGGACCATATAACTTATTTATGTCAGCATTATTGATATAAATAAGGTTAGAATTATTACTGTTTGATGTAGTTATAATATCTCCATTTGAATTGAGTATCCAAATTTTGGCGTTATCAATTGAATCTATTAAGTTTATAATGTCAGTAAATTCTTTTCTTTTAATATCCTTAGGCATATAAGGTTTAAGGGTCCTTGAAATTTCTATGGAATGTTTTTTCATATTATTTCTTTTAACTTCATATATATTATTTTTAAATATACTCAATGCAATAATACCTATTAAAAGTGTTGAAATAATAATAACTGCTAAAAAACCTATGGTAAGTTTAAAAGTAATATTTTTTTTAAACATCTTTCACCTCAAATTTATATCCCATGCCCCAAATAGTTTTAATATCCCTGTTATACTGTTCACTCAGTTGAAGTTTTGCCCTTATCCTCTTTATATGAGTATCTACTGTTCTTGGATCTCCAAAATAATCTATTCCCCATATCTCGTCAAGTAAAGTATCTCTTGAAACTATCTTGTTAGGATAAGTTGAAAGTACCCATAGAACTTCAATTTCTTTTTTTGTGAGGTTTACACTTACACCATCCAGTTTAACTGAATAGTTATCAATATCTAATTCAAGATGTTGGTATTTTATTATTGAAGGCTCATTATTTTTATGTGCCGTAATTCGTCTAAATACAGCTTTTATTCTTGCCACTACTTCGCCAGGACTAAAAGGTTTTACAATATAATCGTCAGCGCCGGAGTTCAATCCCCAAATTTTATCAGAATCTTCACTCCTTGCTGTTATCATGATTATTGGAGTATTAGATTTAAGTCGTATTAACTTGCATACCTCCATTCCATCGAATATTGGCATCATAATATCTAATAAAATAATTTGAGGATTGTATTGCTCAAATTTATCCAGTGCTTCTTTACCATTAAGAGCAGAAATTACAGTAAAACCTTCTTTTCTTATATAAGGTCTTAAAATTTTAATGATTTCAATGTTATCATCAGCAATCAAAATATTTTTAGTCATTCTCTATCACCTCACATTTCTTATGTTGTTTAGATTATAGCATTGCCATACATTTAAATTGTGAAATAATTGTGTACTGTTTAAATGTAAATTTATTTAAAGTAATTTCACAATTAGGACACTTTTTTATATTTAAGTTCCTTTATTATCGTATTATGGATAAATATATATAAATTAAATTTGAGGAGGAATAAGAATGAAAGTAAAAAAATTATTAGTAGCACTAGCAGTGACTTTGGTAGCTGGAGCAAGTGCAACAGTTTATGCAGAAACAACAACTAATCATACGGATCAGGGGTTAGGGCTTGGAAGAATAACTTCCAAGAGAGGTTATGATTATGTTTCTTCTGTATTAAAGAATAAACTTGGAATAACAGATAAAGAAATAAATGATGGCTTAAGTTCAGGAAAGACAATGTATGATTTAGCAAAAGATAAAGGCATGACTATTGATGAATTTAAAAAAGCATTAATTGAAGAAAAATCAAAAGCTATTGATGAAGCAGTATCTAATGGAACAATTACAAAAGGGCAGGTGGATTCTTTAAAAGAAAACATAAAGAATAATATAAATAACTGCAGTGGTAATATTAGTCATATGCACGGCATTGGTAGGGCAAATTGTTCTGCTTTGAGATAAAACATTAGATATTTAAATTAGAAGTCCGTAGGAAAAGATATTCTTACGGACTTTTTCATATATTTAATTTAGATATTAATTTAAAATTATTTATGATATTGACAAAACAAATTATTAAGTAGTATACTAATTATATAAGAATTTAATTATATAGTTATATTTTATGGAGGATAATTATGAATAAAGAAGAAATAAGTGTTAGAATTTTTAAAGCATTAGGACATCCTATAAGGTATAAAATAGTTAAGTTTTTATATGATGGACCCAAGTGTGTATGTAAATTAAATGAAGATATAGAATTTAGTCAAGCCAATTTATCGCAGCATTTAAAAATACTTAAGCAGGCTGGCATATTATCATCTGAAAAGATTGGTATGAACATTCATTATAGGATTAGTAATGAAGAAATAAAAAATATCATTGATAGTGTAGATAAATTTGTTATGAGTTACTTTAATAACTCTAAATAAGATATATTATAAATAAATTATACAAGGAGGATTAAGTTGTGGAAATAAAGATTTTAGGAACAGGATGTTCAAATTGCAAGAAGCTTGAAGCAAATGCAAAGGAAGCTGTTAAAGAACTTGATGTAGAAGCTAAAATTACAAAAGTAGAGGACATTAAAGATATTATGAAATATGGAATTATGAGAACACCTGCTATAGTTATTAATGAAAAAGTTAAAATGTTCGGTAAGATTTGTAATGTTGATGAAATTAAGAAGTATATTAATGATGAAAAATAAGGTCAAACTATATTAAAAGAGGACTTAACTCTATATTAATAAGAGTAGAGTCCATTATTTTAGAATGATATATAAGTATTTAATTATAAAGTTATAAATCGAAGGGATGAGTAATATGTTTACACCTGTACAAATTTTTGCTGATTGGCTTATTTATAATGTATTTAGAATTGCCAAAGATAGCAAGCTTGGTAGTGCTTTTAATTTCTTTGTATTTGATACTATAAAGATATTTATTTTATTACTAATTATAATCTATGTAATCACTTTTATAAGGAGTTTTTTTCCACCAGAAAAGACGAGAAAAATACTCGCTAAAAGTAAAAGGAGTACAATTATAGGTCATGTATTGGCTGCTATGCTTGGAATAGTAACTCCATTCTGTTCATGCTCTGCAGTTCCACTGTTTATTGGTTTTGTTGAAGCAGGGGTACCACTTAGAGTTACCTTTTCTTTCTTAATAGCTGCCCCAATGGTGAATGAAGTTGCGTTAGGACTTCTTTATGGTTTATTTGGAATAAAAATAGCTCTGATTTATGTAGTTTCTGGTGAGATAATTGCCATAGTAAGTGGTATTATAATTGGAAAATTAAAAATGGAAAAGCAAGTGGAAAGCTACGTTTATGAAATGCAAATGAATTCTGATGTAGAAATACCTAATCCTACTACAAAAGAAAGATTAGTAGACTCATGGAACTTTACAAAAGATTTAATTAAGAAAATATGGCTGTATGTAATAATTGGTATTGCTATAGGTGGTTTTATACATGGATGGATTCCAGCAGGAGCGCTGGCAAAATACGCTGGAAAGAGTAACCCATTTGCAGTATTTGTAGCTGTAATAATTGGAGTCCCATTATATTCCAATGCGGCTGGAGTAATCCCATTAGTTAGTGAGCTTACAAGAGCTGGAGTTGCAATGGGAACATCTCTTGCATTTATGATGGCTGTAACAGCACTTAGTTTGCCAGAAGCAATTCTTTTAAGAAAAGTATTAAAACCTAAATTATTGGCAGTATTCTTTGGAGTAGTAGCATTAGGAATAGTATTTATTGGTTATTTGTTTGATTTTGTAATAGGGTAGTAGTTTTACCAGGGCTATCTTATACGTAGCCTTAGCAACATAAAACAATATTGCAGTTTGATTTTTTTCTTGGTCTTTAAAGGTACAATCGTAAATAATTTTACTGCGAGTAAATATAAATAATAAGCATATGCTACAATATATATTTATATATTGTAATATTAAGATATTGTGATATAATCATATTAAGTAATTCAAATATTAAATAATTAATTTGAGGGGAGTTTATTGTATATGTTTCTAAATTTTTGGAAAAAGTATTCTTTTATATTACTAATAGCTTTTATATTATTAGGTTTCATTGATTTGAGATTTGCAATAGTAGCAATTGTTTGTATGGTAGCTCCTATAATTGTATCTATATTTAGGGGGAGATTTTGGTGTGGAAATCTGTGCCCACGAGGAAACTTTTATGATAATGTAGTTTCTAAATTTAGTGGCAAAAGAAAAGTGCCTAAATTTTTAAAATCTAATTATTTTAGAATCCTACTAATAATATTCATGCTGTCAATGTTTATACTGGGAGTTAAGAGAAATTGGGGGAATCTTTATAGTATTGGTGTGGTTTTTTATAGGATAATTGTTGTAACTACTATAATAGGAATATTTTTATCTTTAGTTTATAACCATAGAACTTGGTGTCATTTTTGTCCTATGGGAACTATATCATCTTTTATATCAAAGCTTAGAAAAAATAAAAAAGTATTACAAGTATCATCCAACTGTGTATCCTGTAAATTATGTGAGAAAAAGTGTTCATTGGGAATAGTTCCTTATGAGTACAAAAATGATTTATTAAGTCATCCTGATTGTATACAGTGTGGCAAGTGTGTTATAATATGTCCTAAAAAAGCAATAGGATATGATAAAATCAATTTATAATAGGATTATAACTGAACGTTATAGATTAATATTTAAAGTATAATGAAAAAGTTGTATTTTAGCAAAAAGGATAAATATGAGGGATTTAATATTTTAATGCAAAATAAAAAAAACTATTGACACATATATCGTTATATCTTGATATAAGAATATAACGATATATGAGATTATTGAAAAATAATAATAATATAAAAAGGAGCTGTTAATATGACAAAGGCATCAGAATATCATAAACAAGGATTTACATATGATGGGGCTATAATAAAAAGCTACCTGATGATCAAAAAGCTAGTAAAGGGCGTGTAGCGAGATTGATAAAGGCACATGGTATATGCTCTAAAGTGTCAAGGAAATATAAAGTGACTACAAATTCAAAGCATAATCTTCCTGTTGCAAATAACATGCTGTTATTCCCATTAAACTGATTGTAGTATCACTTTTTTTAATACCTTTCTTTTTAGCATTTTTAAAGATTTTTTCCTCCTTTGCTCAAATTGATCTTTAGTAAGTTTACAGACTACCAGCCTTACTTTACTCTTTTCAGTTCTTCCAACAAATGCGTCTGATATTTCTTTAATTTCACCTTCCTGTATTTTATTTGCGACACCTTTTAGAAACACCCTTTTATAAATAGTTGATTTCCTTGGCTGTCCATTTTTTAGATACTCTACATTCTCATTTTTTATATAAACAGCTATATTAGGTTTAAGCCTTGAAACATAGAAAGATTTTTTATTCTCCATATCCTCAAAATCCTTGAAATTAAAATACCCTAAATCCCTTAATGAAAGGTCTCCTGCTGTAAATGTATCCTTCATTTTGCTTCCAAAAGTATTATCATTTCCACTTCATGGACCTACATCTATGTGCATAAAGTTTCCCGACTTTAATTCATATTCAAGCTGTATTTTTATGGCGGAAGGCTGTGAACTTCCTCCAGAACCTGGATATATACTTTTATATATTTCCGGAACTTGAAACGCTGTAGAATCTGCTATTCTCATTCTTTTAAAATGAGAATCCCACATAAGTAAGTATATTTGAATCTATATGCTTTATACTACCTAAAAGTCTTGTTATTATACTATTTTTCGTAAATGAGCAAGAGTTTTTTATATTTATTATTAGCTTGATGGCTATGTGGTATTATCCCTTTTAGATAATACCATTGTATTGTACTTACTTTAATAGTATTATCTAATATAAATCCTATAATTTTACTATAAGTCTGGACTGATTTGATTAGGTAAAATTGTAACACTTATTGATTTATTTTGCTGTTAAATTTTAATTATAAATAAAGTTAGTTATGTTTAAGATAGAGAATATATATGAAATACATTAAAAAGATAATATTAGTACTCTTTTCCAAGAAGCCATAATATACTTACATTTAATGCATCGGCAATAGCAACAAGTTCTTTATCTGTAACTGGTCTTGTTTTAGATTCAATTTTGGATATTGTTGTTTTTTCAAATTCTATGTATCTTACGGCAAGTCTGGCAAGTAAATCATTTTGAGTTACTTTAGGTTTATTTTTAAGTCTTCCATATTTTACTCTGCTACCAATTAAATTTTTGTCTTTATTTTCAGCATGTAGTTAATTAATAAAAAATTTACAGCTGGCGAAAAAATGAATAAAGTAACTGAAACGGTTATTAAGATTTTAACAGAAAAGTAGATATTTTTATTATAATAGGCTTAAAACAATATATTACGATACAATTATGAAATATCTCAAGTCATAGTACAAAAATGAATAAGTTTGAATTTATGAGACACTGGCCAAGATTTAACTCTGCCCTCGTTCAGACAAGAAGATTGGCCAGCACTTTTAATTTAAATAAGTACTCTCCCCAAAAACCTAGGAAGTGTATAAACGGATTTTTTCAATTGTAAGAAAACCTTAAACAAGTTAGTATTTTTTACTACGTTCAAAAAATAGCTTGTTTAAGGGAAGATTAAAGAAAAAGATAACCATTCAACAATAATATGCATTAAAGGTTATTGGTGATGTAGTATTAACTGTAGTAATTTTGTTTTTAATATTGCTTAAATCCAGTAATATCAATAGGCAACAGCTTTCAATAGTTTAAATCCCTTTTTCTTGTCCATTATGATTCAATTTTTTGTATGGGAAAAAATAGGATCTTCCATACTCATTTGTGTACATATATGCAATTATCTAATTTCTGACTTACCTTTAATATTTGACTATACTCAGCCTTTTCTGTAATTAGAAAATATAGTTTCTCTCTTAATTCCTCCATCTTTTCTTTAAGCATATTACCTCCCATTTGTATACTAATTTGTACTACATTTAGTTCTTTAAGTCTTCATTTAATTATAACATAAATATCTTCTTTGAAGACTATAGTCCGTAGAATGTTTATAAAAATTCTTTGAAAATTATATGCAAGAGGTGAAATTTATGACGTTAGAAAAAGCTCTTGCTATAATTTTAAAAAACAATAGATTGAAATGTGGATTGTCACAGGAAGAACTGGCTTATAGATGTGAACTTGACAGAACTTACATAAGCTTACTGGAAAGAGAAAAGAGGAAGCCAACTTTGAATGTTATTTTTAAAATTTGTGAAAACTTAAATATAAAGACAAGTGCTTTTGTAAGAGAAATCGAAATGATGATGAATGATAATTAAAATTATACATGGATTTTTAGATGTAAGTAATAATATTATAAGAATTGTAAGGTAAACATAATGGATGGTACGAGTAAAAAACAAATTATTAAAGAGTATAAGCAAAGAGAAATAGAGATGGGTATAATTAGAATATATAATACAATTACAGGATATTGTTTTGTAGATATATCTAATAATTTATATAAACCTTTTGAAGGAATTAAATTTCAATTAGAACTTGGAAGATTTAAGTCAAAACAGCTTCAAAAGGATTGGAATATTTATGGACAAGAGCCGTTTAAATTTGATGTTGTAGAAAAGCTTAAAATAGATGAGGATGCCACAAATAAACAAGATAAAGATGACTTAGAGGAACTTTTACAATTGTGGATTAGTAGTCAAGGTGAAAATTTAAAACTATATGATTAATTTTATAAAGTATATTTTCATGTGAAAAATCATTTAGCAATTAAAGCAGAACTAAAATATTGCTAACATGCACCATAATAGTTATAATTACAATATAAGAGGGTAACGATAATAATTTATACAAATTCCCCCTTAAGATGCACTTCTAGCCTGGGGTTAAGTGGGCTGTCAAATTGAAAAACAAAAGTTTATTTTGGAATAGAAAGAGATGGGTGCGAGACCATTTCTTTTTGTGGGCATGTATTTGAATGGAAAAGTAAAGTGATGAGAATGGAAGACATAAGAAAAATAATAAAAAATTCGCATCAAATTCATATATTATAAATAGTTGTAATATGTTATAAATTCATAATATATAAGAGCGGGAAAAGCATTTTAACATTTATTTAGTCAAAGATAAGTAATGATAGGCAGAATTTTTTATAAAACAACACTAATATATTGACTTGATATCACTTAAAATATTATACTTAAAATAACTTAGGGGAAAAAGATGAAAATAATAAAACGAATATATAACTATATACCAAAGTATTCTATTAAACCTTTAATTGTATGTGTATTTTTTAATTTTGCTATATATTTAGGAGCGCGATTGTTTTATAAACATAGAGTTTTTCATAATTTAACCTCATACTGTGATGACAGAATTCCAGTGATTCCAATATTTGTATTGATTTACTTTGGAGGTTATCTTTTTTGGATTGTTAATTATATATTAATTAGTAACATAAATAAAGAACACTGCTAT
Source organism: Clostridium kluyveri DSM 555 (assembly GCF_000016505.1). Lineage (NCBI taxonomy): Bacteria > Bacillati > Bacillota > Clostridia > Eubacteriales > Clostridiaceae > Clostridium > Clostridium kluyveri. The sequence goes on along the minus strand of NC_009706.1, from coordinate 3,681,543 downwards.
CGTTTTTTAACGGCAGATTTATTAGGAAAATTAATATGTGGCATTATATATATAAATTTTCCTACAACTAATATAAGACCTAATATTATCACGCCGGATATTTTTTCGGACATGCTTAAATTTTTATATAGTATAGATGCAGCAGATAATCTTTTCCCGTCAATTCATTGTCTGGTTAGTTGGTATTGTTTTGTTGGGTTAAGAAATTGTAAGGTTATTCCTGCTTGGTATCGATGTTTTTCTTTATTTATGGCTATAATGATATGTATTTCAACATTAACAACAAAACAGCATGTTATAATTGATGTTTTAGGGGGAGTTATGTTGGCTGAATTAACATGGAGGCTATCTTTACATTTACAACTTTATAAAACATTTAAGCTTATTAATCAGGAGGTATAAATGAAAGTTCTTACTGTAGTAATACCCTGTTACAATTCAGCAGCTTATATGGATAGAGCAATAGAATCGTTGCTAATTGGAGACGAGAATTTGGAAATTTTGATTGTAGATGATGGCTCTAGTGATAATACTTCAATAATTGCTGATGAATATGAGAAGAAATATCCTAACATAATACATACAATACATAAAGAGAATGGTGGTCATGGTGATGCAATAAACACAGGGCTTAAATATTCAAAGGGCATATATTTTAAAGTTTTAGATAGTGATGATTGGTTTGATAAAAATAGCTTAAAAAAAGTACTTGATATATTAAAAAATATGATTAATAATTCCAAAACATTGGACATGCTTATTGTAAATTATGTGTATGAGAATATAAATATGCATAAATCAAAAAGTATTAATTATAAAGGTGCAATGCCGGAAGAAAAAATATTTACATGGGATGACTTAGGACATCTTAAAAACAGTCAAAATATATTAATGCACTCAGTTATTTATCTTACAGAGATTCTTAAAAAATGTAATTTACAGCTTCCAAAACATACATTTTATGTGGACAATATTTTTGTATATAAACCACTGCCTTATGTAAAAACAATGTATTATATAAATGTAGATCTTTACAGATATTTTATTGGAAGAGAAGATCAATCAGTTAATGAAAAAATAATGATTAAGCGTATTGATCAACAGATTAAGGTAACAAAAATAATTATTGACTGTTATAATCCAATGATTATAGAATGTAAAAAGTTACGCAAATATATGATTAAGTATTTAGTAATGATGATGACAGTTAGTACAGTGTTATTATTAAAAGATAATACAGAAAAAAGTTTAAATAAAAAAAAGGAACTTTGGTATTATCTAAATTCTAAAAATAGGGATTTGTATAGAGAAATAAATAAATCCTTTTTGGGATTATTTGTGCAGATTAAAGGCTTAGTAGGAAAGAATATTATATTATTAGCTTATTCATTATCAAGAAGGATATTTGGATTTAACTAATAGGGACTTTATATTGTTAATAAGTATTGTTTGTGGAGATGCATCGAAGGTTTTATGGTTAAACTTTCAATGCATCTTACTATATATTTTTAGACATTTCATTTTTTACGCACATCAAAGCCTCTGCTACAATATTTTGCATATCAAAATATTTATACATCCCAAGACGTCCTCCAAATATAATTTTATTTTCTGCAGTTGCCAATGCTTTGTACTTTGCGTATAATTTGTTATTTCTATCATCATTCATTGGGTAATACGGAGCATCACCATGATGCCATATGGTGGGATATTCCCTTGTGATTACTGTCTTAGGATTAGAATTTCCACTTTGACAACCAAATTCAAAATGCTTGTGTTCGATTATTCGGGTATATGGAACATCATATTCTGTAAAGTTAACAACTGCATTACCTTGATAATTCTCACAATCTAAAATTTCTGTTTCAAAACGAAGAGAACGATATTCAAGCTTTCCATAACAATGGTTGTAATATTCATCAATCATTCCGGTGAAAACAATTTTATCTGCAAGAGATGTCAGTTTATCACGTTGTGTAAAAAAATCAGTTTCAAGGCGAATCTGGATGCCTTCCAGCATTTTTTCAATGATCTGTGTATAACCTCCAATGGGTATTCCCTGATATCTATCATTAAAATAGTTGTTATCGTAGGTAAAACGGACTGGCAGCCTTTTTATAATAAAATTTGGCAATTCTGTTGCCCTGCGTCCCCATTGTTTCTCTGTATAGCCTTTCACTAATTTCTCGTAGATATCTCTACCAACCAAACTTATTGCCTGTTCTTCAAGGTTTTTCGGTTCAATAATACCAGCTTCCTTGATTTGTTGTTGAATTTTAGCTTTTGCCTCTGATGGGGTAATTACTCCCCAAATTTTATTAAATGTATTCATATTAAAGGGCATGTTATAGAGTTCAGACTTATATCTAGCAATAGGGGAGTTGGTGTATCTGTTAAATTCAGCAAACTGATTCATGTATTCCCACACTTTCCTGCTATTTGTGTGGAAAATATGTGCACCATACTGATGTACTTGAATTCCCTCTATTTGTACTGTATATATATTACCCCCAATATGAGAACGTTTATCTATCACGAGACATTTTTTACCTCTTTTATTAGCCTCATATGCAAATATTGATCCAAATAAACCAGATCCAACAATTAAATAGTCATACATTGCCAATCCTCCTTTTTGATTTGACAACTAAAAGGATACTATATTTTTAGTGCAATGGCTATCTTTTTTTATAAAGAACTTTTCACTTTATTTTTTATAATTAAATTTTTCAAAAGTTCTTAATGACTATGCATAACATATTTACACATATATCTAAATATCCATTCAATTGCCTAGAGTATTTTTTATAGAAATGTACAAACTTTAAGTATAAGCAGTAAAAATCACTATAAAAGGAGTGTTTATTATGGCATATAACAGTAATAAATTAGTAGTACCAGAAGCTAGAGAAGCTTTAAATCAATTTAAAATGGAATCAGCTAGAGAAGTGGGAGTAAATTTAAAAAATGGCTATAATGGAGATCTTACTTCCAGGGAAGCTGGTTCTATAGGTGGAAATATGGTTAAAAAAATGGTTGAAGCTTACGAACAAGGTTTAAAGTAATATTTAATAAAAGCCTGTACCTTAATAGGAATACGGGCTTTATTTCAAATTTACAACGGATTAGAATGTTTAAGATTTAAATTTGTATTATCTAAGTACAAATTTAATAATTGGTTAAAATAAGAACAGATGTACACAAAAAATAATATAGGTGATGATAATATGAGAAATGGATTAATTACAACGGCGTTAGGTACTGCAGTTACTGCAGGTTCAGTTGCATTAAGAGCATCGGATTTGAAAAATAGAAGAATGCATAAAAATGATATTGTTCCTATGATAGAAACAGCTGCTTTGGGATTTGGGTTGGCTCATATTGTTTTGGGAACGGTGGATTTATTGCAAAATCGAAGATAAATCAAAAATCCCTACTCATATATTTAGAATTGAAAATATTCTTAAAATTGTGAGCTAGTAAATTAATCTACAAGTATGATAATAGTGGTATTTTAAAAAACTGCTGTAGTAACTTATACACTTAATTATTTAATTAGGCGTATAAGTTACTTAATACTATCTTGTGGCTTGCTTTAATATTTTTGGATAAATTATTACTTTGGCAATCTTATTGATATACTTGGAAGAGAGAATTATAACAATAAGAAATGAAAGTATAATAATAAATATCTCTGTCCTGAAAGATTCTATGTAATCAAAAAAGTTATATTTAAGCAATAATTTTATAATAAAGCCGTGAAATACATATACGGTCATACTTCTAGAACCTAAATGAGTAAAAAAGAATTTTTTATTTGGAACTAGCGTTAATATACAAATGGATATAATTATAGCTAATATATATAAAGTTATATCAATAATATAATTTGGATATACAGAGCTATTTAATTGTGAATAGGAGAGACTTCCATAGAACCATTTATAATTAATTTTATTATTTATTAAATATAACAGTGGGAAAATAGCCAGTAAAGTTAAAACTGCATATTTTTTTGCAATATACTGTCTAATGATAGTTATATGATGTTTTTCAGTAAAGTATCCCATTAAGAAATAAGGGAAAAATGTTATAGTTCTTGATAAACTTAGATAATATCCAATGTTAGTATCATATCCACATAATATAGAAATAAGAAGTGAAATTATAATAGAATATTTAACCTTACAAAAATAAGGTAATATAAGATTCCATATAAATAGAGAAAGAAGATACCATGTAATCCAATAAGGATAAACTAAAGTGATTTTAAAATTTTCTGCTTTTAAAACGTAAATATTAAATAGAGAATATAATAATTGAAAAATAACATAAGGTACAAAAATATTGGTGATTTTAGAAAATAATTTTTCTTCGTTGTTAATATCCTTTGAAAAATATCCTGAAATAAAAACAAATAAAGGCATATGGAAAGAGTATATAACTACATATAATAATTTAATGTTTGGATGTGAATTTATTAGTGGTTCTATGGTATGTCCAATTACTACCAGAGTAATTAATAATAATTTTAAATTATCAAAATAATTTTCTCTACAATTTTTTAAATTCATATTAAACCCCATATTTATGTAATATTTTATCCAAACGCTGGAATTAGCTAACCCCCCAACTTCTTCAAAGTGCGGGATAAGCACTGCTTGTGCTTGAATAAGTTCTTCCAAGATTCAGGTGAAGAAAACATTTTTCGTAAGCAAACTCCATCTGAACCTCTGAATCACTTGATATTTATTATTCTATGTTTACACTGTTACAATATGGTGTTATATTAATTAATTAAATTTGTATTTTTTGAAAATTTAGTTAATAATGTTAACGAACATTAATTAGTGTAGGATTTCTATATCTTAATAGAAAACCCTACATTTCATGAGGTATTATTATATTTGTACAAAGAGAGTAAAGTAATTAATAAAATTATACCATTTCACTCTTTTCATCTAATTTTGCATACATCCTATCCTGCTGCTTAGTTGTAAATTGAAAGTATATTTCTGTATTAGAAACAGATTTATGACCCAACCACCACTGTAATTCCTTTATATCCATATCAGATTCAGCAAGGTGAACAGCGGTTGTGTGCTTTAAAGCATGAAAATGATGTTTGGATTTGTCTTCAATACCAGCCATGGAACAATATTTCTTCATAAGATAATCCAGAGTCTGTCTTGAAATTGGATTATTTTTTTGACTTGAAAATAATACCTGAGAGGTTGAAGTTATGTTATTCTCAACAATATATTTATCTAAAATATATTTGGTTTTAGAATCTAATCTTAAGGTGTTGTTGTTGCTGCCTTTAAGTCGTCTGCAGTAAAGTTCACCTTTTGAAGCATTGTAATCTTGCATTTTTAATAAAGCAATTTCCGAAACCCTTAAACCGCACCTATAAGCTATTCTAAAAATCACTAAGTCCCTGAGAGAATGAGAAGTATAAGTGTTTTCAATTGTTTTGAAAAGAGAATATGCTTCTTGCTGTGTTAAATATTTAATTTTAGTTTCATTATTTCTTGACATAATTATTCTCCTCAACTATTTATTGTACAAAATAATTATTTTGTACAATTTTGTCATAATATATTTCATAAAATATTCAAAGTACCATATAACTCTATGTAAATTAATATATAATAATTTTAGTGGAATGTCAAAAAACAATTAAATTTTATATATTATTGGAGTATAATTTAATACTATAAATAGGTTGTTCTGTGTACTTTTATTTATTAAAGTACTATAATTAAGTAAAAAACTTTAATAAATAATACAGGGATATTTTTTAAAATATCAGTATAAAATATTATCTTAAATCTAAAGGAGGATTAACATAATATGGGTAAGAATATAAATATTGACTGGAATGAGCTGGGATTTGATTATATTAAAACAGATTTCAGATATATTTCTGTTTGGAAAGATGGTAGCTGGGATGATGGAAAACTAGTAGAAGACAATATGCTTACTATAAGTGAAGGTTCACCAGCGCTTCATTATGGACAACAATGTTTTGAGGGATTGAAATGTTATCGTAGAAAAGATGGGAAAATACAATTATTTAGACCTGATCAAAATGCAAAGCGGCTAAACAATAGCTGTAGACGTTTATTAATGCCTGAAATACCAGAAGAAAAATTTATTAGTGCATGTGTTCAGGTTGCAAAAGCTAATGAAGAATATGTTGCGCCTCACGGTACAGGAGCTACTCTTTACATTAGACCATTTATAATAGGAGTGGGAGATAATATTGGAGTTAAACCAGCAGAAGAGTATATATTTTGTGTATTCTGTTGCCCAGTAGGACCTTATTTTAAAGGAGGAGTTACACCTGTTAACTTTATGATTTCAGATTATGATAGAGCAGCACCTTATGGTACAGGAGCAGCAAAGGTTGGAGGAAATTATGCTGCAAGCTTACTTCCTCATGAAAATTCTGCTAAGAGAGGTTTCGCAGATTGTATATACCTTGATCCTGCTACTCATACTAAAATAGAAGAAGTAGGAGCAGCAAATTTTTTTGGAATTACCAAAGATAATAAATTTGTAACACCAAAGTCACCATCTATATTGCCTAGTATTACAAAATATTCTTTATTATATATAGCTAAGGAATATTTAGGTATGCAGGTTGAGGAAAGAGATGTTTACATAGATAAGATATATGAGTTTGCTGAAGCCGGAGCATGTGGTACAGCAGCTGTAATAACTCCTATTGGGGGTATAGAGTATAAAGATAAACTTCATGTATTTTACAGTGAAACAGAAGTAGGTCCTGTAACTAAAAAACTTTATGATACACTCTATGGTATTCAATTTGGAGATGTAAAGGCTCCACAAGGGTGGATCATAGAGATATCAAGTGATTCTTAGATTCAGGTGCAGTTGCTCATGAGGAATATTTTTTTCCATCTGAACATTATTAACAGTATTCTTAGTGTCTTTAGCACTTAGAATACGTTATCCTTTAGGGGAAGAACTTATCTAGATGCTTAGTAGTGCTTATCTCCCTTTGAAAAAGATGGGAGTATTAGCTAATTGCCGCATTCGGATAAAAATTATTTTGGTATTTTTAAAATAAGCACTGGTATAAAGCCAGTACTTATTTTTTATTTAGTGATTTTTAGGATATCAATAAAACTGAATTTTTGTTAATTTACCATTAAACTCTATTGTAATTTATGGGCAACAGTATTAAAATATAGTTAATAATCAATAATAATTTTATAAAATATATCCTTTACATAAATATATGCTAAGGATAATCATAAGGAAGGGGCTGGAAATATGAAAATAACTGTGAATGGAAAGAACATAGTACTGACAGATGCATTAAAAAATGCAGTGAGGAAAAAGTTATCTAAAATTGATAAGTATTTCAACCCTGATGTAGAAGCTCATGTTACATTAAGTGTACAAAAAAACAGGCAGAGAATAGAAGTTACAATTCCTTTTGGAGGGGTTATACTAAGAGGAGAAGAAGAAAATGATGATATGTATGCTTCAATTGATTTGGTTTTAGACAAATTAGAAGGACAGATAAGAAAACAAAAGACGAAACTTTTAAAGAGAAATAATTCAGAATCTTTAAGATTTCAATTTATACCAGATGAGAAGGAAACTGACAACCAGGAACATAAAATAGTAAAAACTAAGAGGTTTGCAGTGAAGCCTATGTCATCAGAAGAAGCAGTTCTTCAGATGGAACTTTTGGGTCACAGCTTTTTTGTATATCGAGATGCTGAGCAAGGAGATGTAAATGTGATATATAAAAGACGAGATGGAAATTATGGATTGATAGAACCTGAATTTTAAAGGTCAACTACAGGGAGGAAGCAGAGCTTCCTCTCTTTATAATTTAATATATACAGTAATTGCTAAATCTCAAATTAGTGTTTAAGTTGAATAGCGCATAATTAGGTGATATAATCTAAAAGATGTACTTTTTTATAAAATTTAACGGGTGAGGATGAAGAGAATGAAACTTTTTCAAAAAATATTTGGCTCATATAGCCAAAGAGAAGTAAAGAGAATTATGCCTATAGTTGATAAAATAGATGCTTTAGATTCAAAGGTTCAGGCATTAAGCAATGAACAGCTAAGAAATAAAACAGATGAATTCAAAGAACGTCTGGATAAAGGAGAATCATTAGATTCAATATTGCCTGAAGCTTTTGCGGTTGTCAGGGAAGTGGGGTTTAGAACTGTAGGACTAAAGCAGTATAGAGAACAGCTTATAGGTGGAATAGTTATTCATCAGGGAAGAATAGCAGAAATGAAAACCGGTGAAGGTAAAACTCTTGTTGCTACTGCGCCAGCATATTTGAATGCTCTCACAGGTAAGGGAGTTCATATAGTTACGGTAAATGATTACCTTGCAAAAAGAGACAGAGATACTATGGCACCCATATATGAAGCATTAGGACTTAAAGTAGGAGTTATTTTACATGACATGAGTCAATCACAGAGACAGGAAGCCTATAATTGTGATATAACCTATGGAACCAATAGTGAATTTGGATTTGATTATTTAAGAGATAATATGGTTATCTACAAGGAAGAAAGAGTTCAAAGAAAACTAAATTTTGCTATAGTGGATGAAGTGGACTCCATTTTGATTGATGAAGCAAGAACACCTCTTATCATTTCTGGAGAAGGGGAAAAATCAACAGAATTTTATAATATTGCCAACGGATTTGCAAAATCTCTGGAAAAAGAGGATTATAAAGTAGATGAAAAAGCAAATGCAGTAATGCTTAATGACACAGGGATAAAGAAAGCAGAAACTTTTTTTAGTCTTGAAAATTATGCTGATCCGGAAAATATGGAAATACAACACTATGTAGTGCAAGCTTTAAAGGCAAACTATATAATGAAAAGAGACAAAGACTACATGGTAAAAAACGGAGAAGTGCTTATAGTAGATGAATTTACAGGCAGGATGATGGAAGGCAGAAGGTATAGTGACGGACTTCATCAAGCCATAGAGGCAAAAGAAGGAGTTAAGGTAGAAAGGGAATCTAAAACACTAGCTACCATCACTTACCAGAATTACTTTAGAATATTTAATAAGTTGTCTGGTATGACAGGTACTGCACAAACGGAAGAAAATGAGTTCAGACATATATATGGGTTGGATGTAATAGTTGTACCTACTCATAAACCTATAGCCAGAGAGGATTTTCCAGATGTAGTATATAAAAGTGCAAAAGGTAAGTTCAAAGCCATAGCAGATGAAATATATGAAACCTATAAGAAGGGGCAGCCAGCACTTGTGGGTACGGTAAGTATAGAAAAATCTGAATTGCTTTCAGATATGTTAAAGAGAAAAGGAGTGCCTCATCAGGTTTTAAATGCCAAGTTCCATGAAAAAGAGGCAGATATAATTTCCTATGCAGGTCAAAAAGGAACAGTTACCATAGCTACCAATATGGCAGGTCGTGGTACAGATATAAAGCTTGGAAAAGGAGTAGTTGCATTAGGTGGACTAAAAATAATAGGAACTGAAAGACATGAATCAAGAAGAATTGACAATCAATTGAGAGGACGTTCTGGACGTCAGGGAGACCCTGGAATGTCAAGATTTTATGTATCTCTTGAAGATGATCTTATGAGAATATTTGGTTCAGATAGGCTTCAGGGTATAGTTGAAAAGCTAGGACTTAAAGATGACGAGGCTATAGAAAGTAAAATGGTTTCAAATGCCATAGAAAATGCACAGAAAAAAGTGGAAGGAAATAATTTTGATATAAGAAAAACTTTACTTCAATATGATGATGTAATAAATAAACAAAGAGAAATTATATATAAGCAGAGATCTCAAGTCCTTGAAGGGGAAGATTTGAAAAATGATGTGCAGGATATGATAAAGAGTTTAATAAACTCCATTGTAGATTCCCATATATCAGGAATAGAAGAGGAATTTGAAGATGAAATAGTAAAATTAATTGAATATATGGAAGATGTATATGTACCTAAAGATTCTGTTAAAAAAGAAGATATTATAAATCTTTCTAATGAAGCTATTAAAGATAAGTTTATAGATATAGCCCAAAAAATCTATGAACAAAAAGAAATAGAATTTACTTCAGAACAAATGAGGGAAATAGAAAGAGTTATACTACTTAGAGTTGTTGATACAAGATGGATGGATCATATAGATGACATGGAACATCTAAAAAGGGCTATTGGGCTTAGGGCTTACAGGCAGCAGGAACCAGCACAGGCATATCAATTTGAAGGCAGTGAAATGTTTGAGGAAATGATCTATAATATCAAATTGGATACAGTAAAATATCTAATGCATGTGCAAATTGAAAGAGCTCCAGAAAGGGAGAGAGTAGTAAAAAATGTTATAACAAATCAGGAATCAGATTCTATAAAGAAAACTCCTGTAAAAAGAGAGAAGACCGTAGGAAGAAATGATCTTTGTCCGTGCGGCAGTGGTAAAAAGTATAAAAATTGCTGTGGAAGAACTGTTTAAAATTGGAAGGTGATTAGATGTTACTTCAATTGGAAGAAACAATTGATAAACTAAATGAATTAGAACAAACTATAAAAGAAATAAGGGAGTCTCTTTGACTTAGATAATTTAAAAAATAAGATAGAAGAACTGCAGGCAAAAATGCAAGAACCAAATTTTTGGAATGATATAGATAACGCCCAGAAAATAGCCAGTGAAGAAAAAAATTTAGAGGGTAGGCTAAATAGATATGATTTATTGTCACATAATATAGAAGATGCTAGAATTTTATTGGAAATTATAAAGGAAGAAGAAGACAGTATGTCCTTTCAAGAAGTTATGAAGGATATAAAAGATATAGAATTCCAAGTTGAAATATTTAGAACAGAAATACTTTTATGTGGAGAATATGACAAAAATAATGCCATATTAAATCTACATGTAGGAGTAGGTGGCACAGATGCTCAGGATTGGACTGAAATGCTTCTTAGAATGTACATAAGATGGGCAGAAAAAATGGGATATAAGGTAAATATCATAGATATGCTTGAGGCAGAAGATGCCGGCATAAAGAGTGTATCCCTCAGCATTATTGGAGAATTTGCCTATGGATATTTAAAAAGTGAAAAGGGTATTCATCGTTTAGTCAGAATATCTCCCTTTAATGCCAATGGGAAAAGACAGACTTCCTTTGCATCTGTGGAGGTTCTGCCTGAACTGACAGGTGATCAGGATATAGAAATAAGATCTGAAGATCTGAAAGTGGATACATTTAGAGCAGGAGGAGCAGGGGGACAGCATGTAAATAAAACTGAATCTGCTGTGAGGATAACTCATATACCTACTGGAATAGTTGTACAGTGTCAAAATGAAAGAAGCCAGCATTATAATAAAGAACAAGCATTAAAAATTTTAAAGGCCAAATTAGTAGAACTGAAAGAAAGAGCACACAAGGATAGAATAGAGGATCTTACGGGAGAGCTTAAGGATATGGGATGGGGAAGTCAGATACGATCTTATGTATTCCATCCGTATAATTTGGTGAAAGATCATAGGACCGGTGTAGAAAGCAGTAATGTATCTTCTGTAATGGATGGTGATATAGATAATTTTATAAAAGGTTATTTAAAACAACAAAGTGGTAAATGATAAATGGGTGCATGATGCGCCCATAATTTTTTTTATGATGTATTTTGACCGTTTTTTTAAGTATTTTATAGAATTGAGGAGGGATTGTATACCATTATGTAGAATATGTAATTTAAAAAATGAAATTAGGAGGGACTTTTATGGATATTAAAGAAAATGAAGAAAGTTTGAGTATTGACAAAAAGATTGTTTGTTTTTTCAAGAAACCAGGCATTATTTTTAGTGAATTTATAGAAAAACCTAAGTATTTATGGACTATGCTTTTAATTATTTTAATCAATATAATTTACGGAATCATGCAAATGACTACTTCTATAGATATTTTAAAAAAATCAATTACGGATAAGTTTAAAGAAGCAGCGGCTGGTACATCTCAAGCACTTATAGAAAAATCTATGGAATATGCAACATCAATACCTATACAGACTGTGACTATTATAATAACTACTATAATAGGTATATATTTAGCATCATTAGTTTACATGGGGTTGGCTAGAGTTTTTGGCTCTAAAATAAAATACAAGCAGATTGTATCTGTATACTGTTTAAGTATGTTGTCTATAACTATTGGTAAAATTATAAAATGGTTGTATATGGCCATCACAAGTAATCCATTAGGGGTGAGAGCATTAACTAAACCTACATTACTAAATGGATTTTTAGATAACTTTGATATATTCAATGTATGGCAGATAGTATTATTGACTATAGGTATATCCATAGTTGGAAAGATTTCGAAAAAGAAAAGTTTTGCTATTGTTGCAATTTCCTGTGTACTTGTCATGATTATATCTTTACACTCTTATTTAAAGCTCTAAAATAATTTTAATATACGGCAATTTTGATGATTTGAATGCAGAGAAAGGGATGGACTTATGAAAGATAGAAAAAAAATATTAATTATTGGTTCTGCTGTTGGCGTAATTATTATATTATTTGTTGTAACACTTTTTTTAAATTATAATAAACGAAATGCACATAAAAGTGATTCATTATTTGATATATATACTATTCCAGCACAGCAGAATATATTTTTAGACGGAGAGGTTCAATATTCCAGGAAATTAAATTTTACTGAAGATACAACTAAGGGAACCGTTGATAAAATAAGTGTAGAAGATAAAGAACAGGTAGAAAAAGGACAAACTTTATTTACTTATAAGAATGACCAGATGATAGAGCAGTATGACACTCTCACCCAGCAGCTTAACAGTATTGAAACTCAAGCAAAATCCATGGCAAATGTACAAAATAGTGCTCAAATTTCTGAAATCAATAGTCAGAAAACAAGTTTAAAACAGCAGTTAAACAATATTAAAGATAAACGATATACCACAATTTCAGCTCCTTTTGATGGTATTGTTTCAATAACATCAGATAATGAAGAGAGTACTAATAAAATTATTTTGACATTGATTGACCCTAAAATGCAGGTAGTAGCTAGTGTTAGTGAAAAAGATGTGTTAAAGCTTAAAGAAAATCAAAAAATAAAGATTACTGTGTATGGTACAAGTGAAGAATTTAAGGGCACTATTAGTTCCATTAGCACTGAACCATCACAGGCACAGGCTATTCAAGGCGCTTCAGCCTCAAACTTAACACAAACTACAGGAAGCAGTGTGTCTTATTATCCTGTATATATTGATATAAACAATCAACAGGGCATATATGCAGGTTTTCATATTCAGGGAACTGCAGTGGATGAAAGTGAACTGCCTAAAATTCCAGTATCCTCAGTTTTTAATGATAATGGACATAAATCAGTATGGCTTATAAAAAATAAAAAATTAAGAAGAGTGCGTGTAAGGGTTGAAAAATATAATAATACATATGTTAAAGTGAAAAGCGGTTTAGACTTTAATGATAAAATTATTAAAAATCCATCTAGTGAAATGAAAGAAGGGGACAGCATTGACAAAGCATCTTCTGGAAGTTAAAGACTTATGTAAATGGTATGAGCAGGATAAAAATCGCTATCTTGTTTTAAAAAATCTTGATTTTAAGGTGGAGCAAGGCTCATTTGTGGTTGTAATGGGCAAGTCAGGCAGTGGAAAGACCACTTTGTTGAATATTCTGGGACTTCTTGATAATTTCAATGAGGGAAGTTATGTATTTAATGGTCAGGATGTTACAAAAATGACAGAAAACCAGCGTTGTTCTTTTAGAAATAATCATATTGGTTTTATATTTCAACAGTTTTATTTAATTGAATCTTTAACAGTAGCTCAAAACATTGAACTTCCACTATTGTATCATGGGGGATATAGCAGCGAGCAAAGAATTGACATGGTAAAAAAAAGTCTTCAAGATGTTGAACTTGAGGAAAAATTTAAAAGTTATCCAAATGAGTTATCTGGGGGGCAACAACAGCGTATTTCAATTGCAAGAGCGCTTGTTAATGAGCCTGATGTTATTTTGGCAGATGAGCCTACAGGTGCACTGGACTGGAAAACCGGCCTGAAAATTATTGATATATTGGTTAAACTTAATAAACAAAATAAAACTATTATAATGGTAACTCATGATAGTGATCTTAAAAAATACGCTACTCATTGTGTTTTTCTCAAAGACGGCATTTTTTCTGAGGAGGATAATATATGAATTTGTGGGAACTTATACATAGTGCAGTTTTAAGTTTACGTACACATAAGCTTAGAGTTTTTTTAACTATGATAGGAATAATTATTGGAATAAGTTCTGTGGTTATTATTCTTTCTATTGGAGAGGGGTTAAAAGCACAGGTGAATGAATCCACTAGTGATGTGGGAGCGAATACCATTACCGTTAATTTTGAACCTTCAGATTTAAATTCTACAACTGTAGATACACCATTTGAACATAAGGATTTTCAATCTCTTAAAAATGTTGATGGTGTAGAAAGTGTTGCTAAGAGCAGCAGCGGACTGGAAGGTCTGGTAGGAGTTATTGAAAATGCAACTTTTTTTGATAAACAGTCTTATCTTATGATAAACAATTATGATAAGAGTTCAAATATCGTGGCAGGAAGAGGTATAACCCAGGAAGATAATGATTTTAAACATTATGTGGTGGTGCTTTCAAAAGATCACGCCAAAGAGTTATTTGGGGAAGAGATAAATAAGGGAATTGGAAAGGGAATTAAAATAAAGGATGAGTTTTTTGAAGTTGTTGGAATTGAAAATGGGAGTTCAGGTTTATTGTCTATGCAATATGATTATGTGCCTAAGTTTGCCAAGAAGCTTTTAGAAGATGATGTATCTATTTCTTCAATTGATGTTAAAATTAAGCAGGGATTTGATTCTGACTCCGTATTCAAAGAAGTAAAAAAAGAACTAAATGTTCTTCACCCTGATGTAAAAGGAAGCTATACCAAAGGGGATCCTAAAGCTGTCTCTAAAGCTTTTGAAAAGATAATAAGCGGTATAACTATTTTTATAGCTGTTGTATCAGGAATATCTCTGTTTGTAGGTGGAATTGGAGTAATGAATATAATGTATGTATCTGTAACAGAACGCCGTCGTGAAATAGGTATTAGAAGAGCCATAGGTGCAAAACCAAGCACAATTTTACTACAGTTCTTGATAGAATCAATATTTATTACAGGTATAGGTGGAATTGTTGGAATAGTTATGGGATATCTGATATCTTTGATTTCAGGAGCCTTTTTGCCGTTTAAACCTGTTGTAACTATAGGAATATTAATAGGAGCGTCTATTACATCTATTACTGTGGGAATAATTTTTGGAATAATTCCTGCATATAGGGCAGCAAATTTAGATCCTATTAAGGCTATTTATAAGTAATATTTAGACCTTAAAATCATGATAAGGAGAAAAAATAAAATGGCAGGACCACAACGCAGAATGCCATAAAACTTCTAGGTATTTTAGGATATAATCATAATATCGTAAAAAAGGCTCAGGAGAAAGCGTCAAAATTTATGCAACAGGGAATTTGGGAGGCAGAGTAGTATTCGAACATTATAAAGATAATCTCGTTTATATTCTTATAAGGCCCAGTAGTTTATATTTTTTACTTCAAATTAATGATTCTTGAATATATTAATTTGCCAAAGTCCATTCAACTGTTGTAATATGTTTTTAGCTAGTTTAACATAAATTTATAAAGCTTTTACTTTAAATTAACTGAAAAATTAATTATTTACATATTTAAGTAAATTAAACATAATCAATAGGATTCATCGGGAGGTTAAAATGAACGATATAATAGACATACTAGTTAGAGAGTTAGACGTAAATGAAAAATATATAAATAATGTAATAGAATTATTAGACTCTGGCAATACAGTTCCCTTTATAGCCAGGTATAGAAAAGAATTAACGGGAAGTATGAGTGACGTCACTTTAAGAAAACTGGCAGAAAGACTTGTATATCTTAGAAATCTTAAAGCTAGAAAAGAGGACGTAATAAGAATAATAGAAGAACAGGGTAAGCTTACAGAGGAATTAAAAAAATCTGTAGAAAGTTGCATTACCCTAACAGAAGTTGAAGATATATATAGACCATATAAACCAAAGAAGAGAACAAGAGCTATTATTGCAAAGGAAAGAGGATTAGAACCACTTTCAAAGATAATATTAAATGGCAATTTTAAAGATAATATAGAAGAATATACAAAAAAATTTGTAAATGAAGAAAAGGAAGTAAATTCTATAGAAGATGCTCTTTCAGGAGCTATGGATATAATAAGCGAGATTATATCTGACGAGGCCAAATATAGAAAGTGGATAAGGAAATTTGTTCAAGATAACGGAAGCATTGAAACAAAAGGAGAAAATAAGGAACCAACTCCCTATGAAATGTATTATGATTATCATGAGGCGATAAAATCTATCCCTCCTCACAGAATACTTGCTATAAATAGAGGAGAAAAAGAAAAAATTTTGTCTGTAAAGATAACCTGTGATATGAATAAGATAAAAGAATACTTAAAAGGAGAGTGCCTAAAGGGAAATAAAGTAACTGATAGTTACATAGAAAGAAGTGTAGAGGATTCTTTAAAAAGACTTATATATCCTTCTATTGAAAGGGAAATAAGATCTGAACTCACAGATATGGGGGAAGAAGGTGCCATAAAGATATTCAAGGCCAATCTAAAGGCTCTTCTAATGCAGCCACCTATAAAAGGAAAAAATGTGATTGGATATGATCCTGGATTTAGAACGGGATGTAAAATAGCAGTTTTAGATGATACGGGAAAACTTTTAGATACTGCTACAGTTTATGCTACGGCGCCTCAAAATGATGTAGAAGGTTCTCTGAAGATATTAAAGAATTTAGTGTATAGATATGATGTTAGTGTGATATCTCTTGGAAATGGTACAGCAAGTAGAGAATCAGAAGAAGTAATTGGCAGACTTATAAAAGAAGTAAAAAAGGAAAAAAATAAGGATGTTTATTATGTAATGGTATCAGAAGCCGGAGCTTCTGTATATTCTGCTTCGGAACTGGCTGCAAAAGAATATCCCGATATAAATGTATCACTAAGAGGAGCTATATCCATAGGAAGAAGACTTCAGGATCCTCTGGCGGAACTTGTGAAAATAGATCCTAAATCCATAGGGGTAGGTCAATATCAACATGATGTTTCCCCAAAAAAATTAGATGAGTCTCTAGAGGGTATTGTAGAAGATTGTGTAAATAGTGTAGGAGTAGATTTGAATATGGCAACGGCTTCTTTACTATCTTATATATCTGGAATAAATTCATCTATAGCCGCAAATATTGTAGCTTATAGAGAAGAAAATGGTAAGTTTAAAAATAGAAAAGAGCTTTTGAAGGTTAAAAGACTGGGAGCAAAAGCTTTTGAACAATGTGCAGGATTTTTAAGGGTTATGGAAAGTAATGAACCACTTGATAATACCTCGGTGCATCCGGAGTCCTATAGTGATGCCAAAAAACTTTTGAAGACCCTTGGGTATAGTGATGAAGACTTAAAAAATAATGGCCTTGTAGATATAGAAAACAGGGTTGAAAAGATTGGCATAGATAATGTGTTAAAAGGACTTAATATAGGAATTCCTACCTTAAAGGATATAATGAAAGAAATAAAAAAACCAGGAAGAGATCCAAGAGAAGAGCTGCCAAAGCCTATATTGAAAACGGGAATAGTTGATATGAATCAACTCAAGCCGGGAATGACACTTACAGGTACAGTTAGGAATGTAGCAGACTTTGGTGCTTTTGTAGATATAGGTGTTCATCAGGATGGTTTAGTGCATATAAGCCAGTTGTCTGATAAATTTGTAAAACATCCACTAGATGTGGTTAAGGTAGGAGATATTGTAAATGTAACTGTACTTGAAGTAGATGAAAAAAGAAAAAGAATTGCACTTAGCATGAAATAGCAGAAAAATGAATATGAAATTAGCATAATTAGCAATAAATATTTATTAATGAATAAAAATTATTTTAACAATGTATTGAATTTTGTCGTTAAAAGTATTATAATGAACCTATAAAAATTAAAATATAATCTTCAGGGCGGGGTGAAATTCCCCACCGGCGGTATAGCCCGCGAGCTGCGTGTTCAGCATGATTCAGTGAAATTCTGAAGCCGACAGTAAAGTCTGGATGGGAGAAGATAGAATAATATGTTTATTAGCCCTGGTGTTTTTGCCGGGTTTTTTTATTTTATCCGAAGGCTATCATTGCTAACACCCCATCTTCTTCAAAGTGAGGGATAAGCATTGTTACGCCCCTGGATAAGTTCTTCTAAGCTTCAGATGGAGAAAAAGTATTACTCATGAGCAAACTCCATCTGAACCTAAGAATCACTTGATTATTCACCTAGGAGATTATACTTAATATTTTAGGAGGGTATTTAAAATGAACAGTAGTAAATTAAACAGATTAGTGAAGGTATCATTGTTAGGTGTAATAGGATTTTTATTTATGTTCATAGAAGTTGCAATTCCTATATTTCCGACATTTTTAAAAATGGATATAAGCGATTTGCCGGCTTTAATTGGAACTTTTGCATTAGGACCTGGAGCTGGAATTGCCATAGAGTTTTTGAAAAATGTACTTCATGGAATATTCAATGGAAAAACTGCATTTGTAGGAGAACTTGCAAACTTTGCAGTAGGTTCTGTTTTAGTTTTTACAGCGGGGTATATATATAACAGGCATAAGACCAGAAAGGTGGCAGTGATAAGTTTAGGGGCAGCCACTATCGCAATGTCAATAGCAGCGGGACTTTTGAATTATTTCATATTGCTTCCACTTTATGAAAGAGCACTTAATTTTCCTATAAGTGCAATGGTGGATATGGCAGCGAAAATAAATAGCAGCATAACGGATTTGAATACATTTGTATTACTGGCTATTGTTCCATTTAACTTGTTAAAAGGTATAGCTCTTACCATTTTAACACTAGTTCTTTACAAGAGTGTTTCACCTCTGTTAAAGCAGGAACATAATAAAATAAAGAACTCTGAAAAAGTAAAAATTTAGCATAAAATAGTAACTAAAAATCTGGGACATGTCTCCAGATTTTTTTATTGTATTTTCACTTTATAAAACAGTAATTGTATACGATAATTTCAATTAAGAGATATTTTTAATAAATTATAAAGGGTGATTAAGTTGGCGGGAATATGGAATGTAAATAGTGTATATAACATGAATAGTAAACAAATATCTGCAAAGTTGTCTTTTGAAATAGGAGAAAAATTTTCTGCTAGAGTATTAAATTTAAATAAATATACAGGAGAAATACTTTTGAAACTCTTAGATGGGTGGAAATTTTCAGCCCAAATAGATAATCCTGAAAGTATCGTAGAAAATAAGCTTATAAGGCTTCAGGTAGAAGGATTTGAAAATGATAAATTAAAACTAAAAATTGTCACGGCAGAAGAAAAAGGGCAAAATCAAAGTAAAGATTCCATAAGACTTTTTATTAAAGAAAATTCCCTTAACTTAAACAGTGAGGATTATGATATCATAGAGAAAATGGTAAAAAGTGGAATACCGCTTACCAAGGAGAATATTTCTAATATAAAAACCACTATAGATTTTATAAATAAAATAAAAGAAAACTCTGCAGAGGAAGATACATTCATAAAAAATTATTTGCTTAGTAAAAATGTAGATCCTGGCAGCCAAAAAGGAAACTTTATAAAAGATACCCTTAAAAATTTTTTTAGCGAACTAAAAAATATAAGTAAAGAAGATTTATTTATTCTACTAGAAAACAATATAGAATTAAATGAAGATAATATAAAAAGCTTTAATAAAGTGTTTAAACATGAAGGTACTATATATAATGAAGTAAAATATTTAGGGGGTATTTTAAAAGCTGATGAATTAACTTATAAGAGCATAGAAAATACTGAAAATGCAAAAGAATCTGGTATATATAAAAAACAGCAAGACAATATAGTAGGTAATTTAAATACAGATGGAAAAGTTACTTATGTAAATGGAGAAAAAACAAATACAGATTTAAAATCTAGTATAATGAGAGAAAATATAGATAAACCAAGTGAATTCTCAGAGGAGATAAAAAGTATCAATGGTGAAGATAAATCACAGACTAAAAATAACCAATCGTTAGATATAAATAAAAATATTAGTCCTAAAGATATACAGGAAGAGGTGATTAAAGGGAAATTAGATAATATACTTAACTATTTTGAGAAGGGAAAAGGAACAACGTCTCGAACTTCTAAAGATTTAAATGTGATTGCAGGTAATATGGATGAAATGGTAAATCATATAAAAGAGCAGATAAATATGAAAACAGATGAAATGAAAGATATAATAAGAACATTTTTAGAACAAAATAATGATAGTGAAAATAAATTTTCTAAAAATATAATTTCTCAATTAAATAGCAGCGTAAATGATTTTAAGTTATTTAACACCATATCTAATTCTTATTATTATATGGATTTGCCTATAAATTTAAATGATATGGATTATCAGTGCAAGCTTATGATTAAAGATGATAGAAAAAAAGGGAAAAAAATAGATGCAACTAATGTGAAGATAATAACATCTATAAGTACTGAAAATATGGGAATAGTGGATGCATATCTAACGGTGAATAATATCAATATGAATATAGATATTAAATGCAATAAGGAGTGGGTAAGCTTAATGAAACAGGGATATGAAACAATACTAGAGAGTTTATCAAACATAGGGTATAATATAGATATTGAATTTCACGAAAAAAAAGAAGAGATGACCATATCTACTTGTAGAGAATTTTTTGATGATAATGATATAGGAATGTTAAATACCAGGGCATGATGAAAGAGACAAAAATATCTGAGAAATAAATAGGGAGAATGTTATGAAAAACAGGAAAAAAGCAGTAGCTTTAAAGTATGAGCCAACATATGAAGCACCTATGGTTACTGCAGCAGGTATTGGACAAATAGCAGACAACATATTGAATAAAGCAAGGGAGAGCAATGTACCTATAGTTTACGACAGGGAACTTACTAATCTTCTAAGTAATGTAGATGTAGGAGATAGTATACCTGTTGAATTGTATGATGTAGTGGCAAAAGTAATAGCTTATGTAATAGATATAGATGAAAATATAAATAGAGGGTGATTATGTGGCGCTATTTGCAATATCAGACTTGCATTTAGATATAACTGGAAATAAACCCATGGGTATTTTTGGATATAATTGGATAGAACATGATGTAAAAATAAAAAAAAATTGGATTGATAATATAAGTGGGGAGGATACAATACTTGTAGCTGGAGATATATCCTGGTCTATGAATATAAAATCAGGATTTGGTGATTTAGAGTGGATTCATAATCTGACTGGAAGAAAGATTCTAGTAAAAGGAAATCATGATTATTGGTGGAGCAGTATTACCAAATTAAACAATTTGTATAAAGATATGAATTTCATACAAAATAATTTCTTTGTGTATGAAGATTATGCCATATGTGGCACTAGGGGATGGATTTGTCCAGGAAGTGAAAATTTTTCAACTCATGATAACAAAATATATAATAGAGAACTTTTGAGAATGAAAAATTCTTTGAATTCCGCAGTGAAAGCTGGATATAGTAAATTTATAGCTATGATTCATTATCCCCCTATAGGAGAAAAGTTTATGCATTCTGATTTTAAATGTATGTTTGAAAAGTATGGTGTGGAAAAAGTTATATATGGACACCTTCATGGAGAATCTCTTTCAAAATCCATAACTGGAGTTATAAATGGAGTGGAGTATATATTGACTTCTGCGGATTATATAAATTTTAATCCAATAAGGGTACTATGAAGTAAATTACA